>DASZDV010000124.1:0-2399 GCA_035941575.1 Pyrinomonadaceae bacterium | reverse complement strand
GAAGCTGCGATTGAAAACCAAAGCGGCCCAACGATAAGGAGCCGATACTAAGCGCAAGACCGTAGTTGAACTGGCGGCGATTAATTTGCATTGGTTGCTTGAGACGCTCCGGCGCGAGAGGTAGAATCACTGCCGTTCCAGTATCCCCGATCCCATCTTCCCCGAACAAGGAGTTCAACATGAAACGGCTGCTCACATTCTTCTTACTCGCTGCTGGTGTCGCGGTTGCGGCGTTGTTGTTAGTGTCGCCGAAGGCATCGGCGATCACCTACGGTTTTGTCGATTCAAACAACACGTTTCGCAATACCGGCGCGTTCATCGTCAAGTCGCCAACAACGGGCGAGATCTTTCCAATTTGCTCCGGCACTATGATTACCGCCAATGTGTTTCTGACGGCCAGCCACTGCACCGCGTTCTACGAGCAGGACCTTGCTCCCGAAGGTTACGTGGCGTACGTAAGCCTGGACCAATCAATTCCGTTCGGCTCATTGACGAGCAACAAGACGAAACTGCTCGCGGTCGCGCACGTCGTTACAAATCCAAATTTCAACCCGAGCCAGAGCGATTCGGGAGATATCGCAGTACTCATACTCGAACGCAATGTCAGCGGAGTCACACCGGCAACGTTGCCTGCGTGTGGTCTGTTGGATCAACTCGTGGCGCAGAACGGTTTGAAAAGTGCGACGTTCACCTCTGTGGGCTATGGAGTTCAGAATCGAGTGGTCGGCGGAGGCGTGCCGTTCTTTCAGGACATCAATCCGATCCCACGGATGTTTTCCTTTTCGAGTTTCAACTCTCTCAACGGCGGATACATTCGGTTGTCGCAGAATCCTTCGACTGGAAATGGCGGGACTTGTTTCGGCGACTCAGGTGGACCGAACTTCTTAACTGTCAACGGTCAGCAGCTAATTGCAGCGATCACGATCACGGGCGATTCGGTGTGTCGTTCGACGAACGTTGACTATCGTCTCGACACGCCCTCAGCGCAGGGATTTCTTGCAGCCGTCAACGCAGCTTTCGGAACATCAATCCCGGTTTCGTGTTGATGCGTGGCCGACTTCATCCCAGATGAGCGTGTGCCTCGTTTCGCGTAACAACAACGAGCCGATCACGAACGTTAGACTCGCGACGACGATCGGATAGTACAGTCCAGCGTAAATGTTGCCGGTGTTGGCCACCACTGAAAGACCAATCACCGGCAACAACCCACCAAAGACACCATTGCCGATGTGATAAGGCAACGACAATGACGTGTATCTAATCTTCGCCGGAAACGCCTCAACAAGATAAGCGGCAATTGGTCCATAGACCATCGTCACAAAAAACACCTGGATAAAGACCAGCAGGATCAGCTTCCACGCCGTGGACGAGCTGAGCAGCGTTCCCAAATCGGTGTAAGGCAAAACTTCCTTCGCGGGTTCCAGCACACCATTTAGTTCTGTTTGCGGCGTCAAAGTCTGTGCGCCCGTGATCCGATTCGGCAGTGACGTTGTCGTTACGACGTTCGAACCGGCCGCGCGTTGCATCGCATGATAGATGGGCAAATATGAAACCGCGGCGAGCAAACAGCCGAGCATCATGATCCACTTCCGCCCGATGCGGTCTGACAGCGCGCCCATGAAAACAAACAACGGCATCGCCAGCAGCAGCGCGATCGCAATGATGTACTGCGCCGAGCGGCCGTTTACCTTCAGCACAGTTTGTAAATAGAACAACGCGTAGAACTGCCCCGTGTACCAAACGACGCCCTGACCCGCCGTTGCGCCGAACAATGAGATCAACACGCGCTTCAGGTTTTCCCACTTCGTAAACGCTTCAACGAGCGGCCGGCTCGACGTCATTCCTGCGCTCTTGATCTGGCTGAAGATTGGCGACTCCTTCATGCGCAAACGAATGTACAGCGACACGGCCACGAGAAAGATCGAGATGATGAACGGAACGCGCCAGCCCCACGCGCTGAACGCTTCGCGCGTCATCGCGTTTTGGACCAGAATGCTAACGACCAGCGATATGAAGAGTCCGAGTGTCGCAGTGATCTGAATGAAACTGGTGTAGAAGCCGCGCCGTTCGTCCGGAACGTGTTCCGCAACGTAAACAGCCGCGCCCCCGTATTCGCCGCCCAACGCAAGTCCCTGGAGTATGCGTATCACGAGCAGCGTGATCGGCGCTGCGATTCCGATAGTCGCGTATGTCGGTAAGAAGCCAATCGCGGCAGTGGCTCCGCCCATCACCAGCAACGTGACGAGAAACGCATACTTGCGGCCTACCAGATCGCCGATGCGTCCAAAGAAGAGTGCACCAAAAGGACGTACTACGAAGCCCACCGCAAACGTCGACAGGTAAGCGATCAGTGCGAGTGTGTCGTTACCTTCGGGATAGAAGAGTGGCGAGATAGTGAC
>DASZDV010000123.1:0-2371 GCA_035941575.1 Pyrinomonadaceae bacterium | reverse complement strand
CGACGATCACAAACACGGTGAAGATCTGCCCCGCCAGCGCGTTGACGCTGCCCGTCTCCTGAAGATAACGAGAGAAAGCGACGAAGTTGAGATTCGCGGCGTTGAGAATCAACTCGATCGACATGAAGATGACGATGATATTGCGCCGCGTTAACACACCCGCCACGCCGATAATGAAAAGCAGCGCGCCAATCACCAGGAACTTCGACAGATCAGGATTAGTCGCGGCGTGTTTCATTTGGGCCCAGCGACCGCCCTCGACTTCCTGAAACAAAAACGCCAGCGCCGGGATGAGAGAGTTGAGCATGTTCATTCAGCGTGGTTCCAACTTCGCGAGTTCGGGATCTCGCGCGATCTCTTCCTCGAGAACGTCAGGGTCAACATCGTCAGCCGAACGTTCCTGCTTGAGCGTGCGGGCCAGCATTACCGAGCCGATGATCGCGACCAGCAACAAAACGCTGGCAATTTCAAATGGCAACGAGGCGTAACGATAAAGACTGCCGCCCACCTGCTCGGTGTCTTTGGTCATGTGGCTCGTGCGCGTTGCCGTAATGCCCGCTCCCTGATCACCTCTTGTGATCGGAGTCTCCGGCTGAGGATGCAGCTTCTGCAAACCGCGGTAACCCGTGTTCACTGCATACAACACGCCGCCGACGAGTAGGAAACAGAAGATCAAACTGGCCGTCACTTGTCGCTGCTTGTTGAAGATCTCTTCGCGGCCTTGCTCTTCAGCACTGACGTTTACGAGCATGATTACAAACAGAAACAGGACCATCACACCGCCGACATACACCAATATCTGCACGCCCGCGATGAACTCAGCTCCCGAGAGCACAAACAGCGCCGCGACCGAAAGGAGCGAAGAGATCAGAAACAGCGCGCTGTGAACAGCATTGCGCGCCATCACCGTCAACAACGCAGCGAAGATCGCAGCGAGCGCGAAGATCCAGAAGAAGAGCGCTTCGTAACCCGAGAGAATCATTGTCGATTATCGATTGCCGAGTGCCGATTTGCTTTCGGCACTTTTGGTTCCGTGTCCTTCAGTTTTGTTCTTGCAGTAATACGAGAGCTTGCCATGATCCGAGCTAGTTCGTTTGCTTCATTAAGTAATGGTCGAACGAGCTTAGGTTTCAAGAGTGAGCCCTCAATGATTAGTTCCAACCAAAAAGCGCTTTCGTCAGCTTCTTCTTCGACGATTCCCAACTTAGCTATGAATTCAGCTCTCGATCTTCCTCTACACGCTGCGCGATAGTTCGATCCAACCGAAGTTCCCGCCCTGATTAGCTGCCCTGCCACAGCCCTTCCAGATGTGTTGTTGGGCAACGCAGCAACCAGTTTTGAGACTCGCAACGCAAACCGCTTCGTTCGTTTTTTCAACTCTTCCGCATCCACGACGTGAGGCCTCCAATGAATGCTTCGCGTTTTGTAAATCGGAAATCGGCAATTGCCAATCGGCAATGTCTTAGCTTGTATACTTCACAGTTTCTCTGCCTTGCTCGAGCATTTCGCGGTTCCAGACAAAGCCGGCACGTGAATAGGTCGCCAGTTCGAACTCCTGCGTCAGCTCTAGGCAGGCAGTCGGACACGCCTCCTGGCAGAGTGCACAAAACATGCAGCGCGACGTGTCGAAGATAAACTCATCAAGAACTTTCTTCCGGCGCGGTTTTCCGGCGACGATGATCTCTACGTCCATCGCAATCACGTCGATGCAATCTTCGGGACACGCAATCGCACAAAGATTGCAGGCAATGCAGAGCGTATCGTGCGTTTCCGGATCCATATTCAAACGCGGCGCACCGTGAAAGCGTGGCGCAACATCCGGACGCACCTTCGGGTATTGTTCGGTGTAGATCCCCTTGCCGGCGACAGCGTCTTTATCTGTGAGCGCGCCGAGATTGTATTTGAGCGTCAGCCCGAGTCCTTTGATCAGATCGATCATGAAGAAGCGTTTCAGCTTCTGGGACCACGTCGGTTTAGGAGTCTTAACTATCGCCATCAGAACTACACCTCACTTGCAGAAACTGCGGGTTTGCCTTTTGGCACGTTTACTAACCTGATATTGCGCCGCTGCGTCTTCAGGTTGAAATCGCGCGAGCGCCAGTTGATCCGCGCCAGCAGTGCCGCGGTTATGAACACACCCGCCAGCCCCATTGCGATCATGATCACCTTGCCGGTCAGCGTCAGATTCAAGCCGCGATCGAGTGCTTCAATCGTCTTCATCCCGCGCCAACCGTTGAGTGCCTGCACGAGGAAAACTGCAAACGCCGACAACACAATGTTGATGAGCGCCGACGGAATCAACCACTTCCAACCGATATCCATCAACTGGTCGTAACGAAAACGCGGCAGGGTCCAGCGCAACCAGAAATAG
>DASZDV010000122.1:0-4021 GCA_035941575.1 Pyrinomonadaceae bacterium | reverse complement strand
CATCCATGTTTTGCGACACGTGGCCGGCGGTAAAGTGATGCCAACTTATGTCCATCGGCAGCGGTACGCCTGTGGGCCATTCGACGAAGGGGTCCGACGGCGTGACCATCGCGATCATCGTCGTGAGATGCGGCGGTTGTTCGAGTGCGGTGAGCCACTGAATACGTCCATTGTATGAACCGCCAATCGTGCCAACTTTGCCGGTGGACCATGGCTGCTTCGCACACCACTCGATCGCGTCGTAGCCGTCGCGTCCATCGTTTCGATAAGGAACAAACTCGCCGTCTGAATCGCCACGGCCGCGCACGTCCATCGCCACAAACACGTAACCCCGCGGCACAAAGTAACGAGCACTAGCTAACGTGCCGCCACTCGTCTTGGTGTAAGGTGTTCGATTGAGAATGACGGGAAACTGTCCGGCGGCGTCAGGCCGATAAACATCTGCGGATAGTTCAACGCCGTCGCGCATGCGCACGCGCTGATTAAAATCGATCTTCAGCGTGTGCGCCGGTTGCGAAGCCGTTTGCGCGTAACAATGCAGCGCAATCGTTAAGACGAAAGCGAGTAGAGCTATGAAGCGCAAGCGCATGATTTAGTCCTGGGGTTCGTTGCCGTTCGATCGTCTCGGCTCACGATACCAGCGATGGCCGGACGCGTACTCGCGATCCGTTGGCCGCAAACGCGATAAGGAACGATTCGGATCGATGTGTGCACAGGCCACGTGAATGGCGCTGATCGCAGCCATCGGCGCAACGTAGGAATTGAGAAATGACGGACTGACTACCGGCGCGATCAAATGCGCATCGCAATAACGAGCAATCGGCGACGTGTTGCTGTCGGTGATGCCAAACGTGGGAACGCCCTGTTTGCGCGCGCGCTGCACGGCCTCAACCGTGTCTCGCAAACATTGTCCGAAACTGATCGCGATGAGCACATCCTTCGATGTCAAGACTTCCACTTTGTATTGCAGGTTACCGCTGCTGCCGATCGGCGCCTCGCAGTCGAAACCGAGAGCAAGCAAACCATACGCGAGGTAATACGAGAGCGACGCCGCGAAATCCAAACCCACAACCAGCACGTGACGCGAACGTTTAATGGTCCGCGCGAGTTCAATCACCTTCTGCTTGTCGAGATTCGCTTTCAGAATATTGAGGTTGTCGAGGGCTTTGTCGAGCGCTTGATCCACGTGATCGGCAACGCTGCGCTTTTCACGCGTCGCAGCCTTCAATACTGTGTACGGTGTAATGCCCGCCACAAAATGCTGGCGCAGATCAGCGGCGAAATCGGCAAACGTCTTGTAACCAAGAACCTGGGTAGTGCGGAGAATGGTCGTGGCGTCAACGCGATAACGTTTTGCCATCTCCCGCGATGAGAGGAAACATGTTTCGTCCGCCGAATCGAGAATCGCGCGCACGAGACGTTGACGTCGCGCATTCAGCTTGGGCCGGGCGTTTGCGAAACGTTTGTCGAGCGCAGTTTTCGCATTTCTGCCATCCACCCCGTCGAGACCGGATAAAGGCAGTTCTAGCTTCTTCTTCTGTGACTTGGCAGACTTCTTCACTCGATTCTTCTTGATTTTACGCGACGAGGTTTTTGATTTTGATCCGCTCAACGTTCTCTGTGTTCGCACTAAGATAGTCGAGGTCCACGTCGAAGCCTAGCCCGGAAGCACGGGGAACGTCGACTGTACCGTTAGCGCTGACTGTGACCGGCGGAATAATGACGTCGCGTGCAAAGTAGCGCGAGCTCGCGGAAATGTCTCCCGGCAACGTGAACCCCGGCAAACTCGCCAGCGCAATGTTGTGCGCGCGCCCAATTCCCGATTCAAGCATGCCGCCACACCAAACAGGAACTCCTTTCGCGAAACACAGATCATGAATGGCGAGCGCGGCTGAATAACCACCGACGCGGCCGATCTTGATATTGATCATCTGGCAACTACCGGCATCAAGCGCCTGCCGCGCACGTCGTACGCCCGTAATACTTTCATCCAGGCAGATCGGCGTACGAAGTACAGATTGAATCTTCGCGTGGTCAAGCAGGTCGTCGTGGTCCAATGGCTGTTCAATCATCAACAGGTTGAACTGATCGAGTTCCTGCAAACGTGACCGGTCTTCGACTCGGTAAGCCGAGTTTGCATCAACGGAAAGCAGAATGTCCGGGTGGCGCCGTCGCACTTCGCGCACGACGTCCACATCCCAACCGGGTTTGATCTTTAGTTTGATTCGTTGATAACCAAGCGCCAGATACTGTTCCACTCGCCTCAATAACTGATCGACCGTAGGCTGGATGCCAAGACTCACGCCAACCGCAATCTCGGAACGCGTACCACCGATTACGTTCGAGAGTGACTCGTTTCGCGTTTGGGCCACAAGATCCATGTACGCCAGTTCGAGTCCAGCCTTCGCCATGTTGTGTCCGCGAAACGAAGCGAAGCGTGACGCAAAATCTTCCAGATCAGTGAGTGGCCGTTGAAGCACCGCCGGCCCGAGGTAGTCACGGATTACGTGCCGGGCGGTGCCGACCGTCTCGTAGCTGTAGCGCGGCTCCTCGGCAGCGACGACTTCGCCCCATCCGGTCAGTCCCTCACCGGCAAGACTCACCAGAATAATCAGTCTTGAATCGATTTTGCCGAAACTCGTCTCGAAGGGTTCGTTAAGCCGCAACCGGACTGTGCGGACTTCGATCTGCTCGACCTGGAACCGGTCGAGGCCCGCCGGAGAACGTGGGAGAGCGACCGCAGTGTCACTTTGCATGGCCGCGAAAGATAGCAAATCGTGCTGCATAACTCAATATGGTTTGCAGCATTTGTCGCATGTATTGACATCGTGCAGCACCTGCGGTATATAACGCCCGCATCTCTTTTTTTTCAACTGAGAATTTGTCTCTCCCGTTTTTTTAGTAAAGAACGGCTCCCGTCTATGAGACTACAAACAGTCAATCGCTTGTTCGGGCAATTGCTGCTGGTCGCGGCGCTCGCCCACATTGCCTTCGCCCAAAACGGATCGCTGAACGGGTTTGACGATTACGTCAACAAAGCGCTGAAAGAATGGGAAGTTCCAGGTGTAGCCATCGCCATCGTCAAAGGCGACCAGGTTGTACTGGCAAAGGGATACGGCGTGCGAAAACTCGGTGAACCGGCACCGGTAGACGAACGCACGCTGTTCGCGATCGGTTCCTCTTCGAAGGCATTCACTGCCGCGGCCATCGCGATGCTCGTTGATGAAGGCAAGGTCAAGTGGGACGACCCCGTAACGAAATACCTCCCCGGATTCCAAATGTACGACCCTTATGTCACGCGCGAGTTGACCGTTCGCGATCTGCTAACGCATCGCAGCGGACTACAACGCGGTGACTTCCTGTGGTACGGCACTGAACTCGATCGTGACGAGATCCTGAGGCGTGCACGTCTGCTGAAACCGACATGGAGCCTGCGCAGCACCTTCGGCTACCAAAACATCATGTTTCTCGCCGCGGGCCAGCTTGTCGCCAAGGTGAGCGGCAAGAGTTGGGACGAATTCATTCAGCAGCGGATCTTTGCACCGCTCGCGATGAATTCGAGCAGCACCAGTATCAACGCACTAAAGACTGCCGCCGATGTTGCTACGCCGCACGCCAAAGTCGATGCGAAGGTGCAAGTTATCCCCTGGCGCAACATCGACAACATCGCGCCCGCAGGATCGATCAACTCAAACGTCCTCGACATGGCCCAATGGGTTCGGCTGCAACTCAACCAGGGAACAGTTCAAAGTCAGAAACTCTTCAGTCCGGCCGTGGCGAAGGAGATGCACGCGTCACAAACGGTCATTCGCTTTGAACCGCCGTACGCGATGTATTATCCGGACGCCCACTTTCTCAACTACGGTTTGGGCTGGTTCCTCTCCGACTATCGCGGCCACAAGGTTGTCGAGCATGGCGGCGCGATTGACGGTATGCGTGCGCAAGTCGCGTTGATGCCGGAAGAAAAGCTTGGGCTCGTCATCCTCGGCAACATGAACGGTTCCGGGCTTCCCGTTGCGCT
>DASZDV010000121.1:0-9260 GCA_035941575.1 Pyrinomonadaceae bacterium | reverse complement strand
ACCCTGGCGCTGCGGCAACTCAAAACGCCGTTTTGACGTCAATGCCGAAGGCCACCGAAACGTCGCTCGATACGAAGTTAGGCGCGAAGCCAGTCGCCCAACTCAGTCTGCTTCAGGGCGCCGACGTGATGAAGGTAGGCGAGAAACGCCGTTACGCGATTCAGTTGAACTCGGATGTGCCTTTGAGTCTCGCGTTAGTGGCCTTTAAGTTTGACCCGAAGGTCGTCAAAGTGCACAGCCTGACTGCCGGCAATCTCCTGAGTTCGACGGCAGAAACGGCGCCGTTGTTTACGCCTTCAATAGACGCCACCGGAACGTGCATGATCTCGATTTCCGCCTTGAACGGTAAAGCTACCTTCAAGGGATCGGGGGTATTGCTCTTCATCGATGTGGAAGCGATTGGCGCCGGCGATGCTGCGCTCACGTTCGTGAAAGAAACTATGCATCTCGTGGGCACTGACGCTCGCGACGTGGTTTCGCGGCTCGTTGAGGGCACGGCGACCGTCAAGGAATGATGCCTCTGCCGAGAGGCAGAGCACTATAAAAAACGCGGTGACTGGATGAGCGGAGTTTAATCTACCGGTCGCCGCGTTCCTCTGAAGACTTATGGTTATGAAACGTGAGCAGGGATTTTCGCTGATCGAGTTAGTAATCACCGTTACCGTGCTGACTATTCTCTCGCTCGGTGCGATGCCGCTCGTGAAGGTTGCCGTGAGGCGCCAGAAGGAACAACAACTGCGCGATAGTCTGCGCCAGATTCGCATGGCGATTGACGAGTTTCATCGCGACACAGTGGGTATGACTTGCGTTGGGGCAGGAACTTTGCCCAGCGGGGGCCCCACTGCTGTTCCAGTTCCCGCGACAGTCATCGATCCGCGCAGCAAAGTGTCGATCAGCGACTGCACGATCTTCGGCGTTGATAATCCGGATCACTTTCCGCCGGATCTCGAGACGCTCGTAAACGGTGTCAACGTGATTCCACGCGGTATCAACCCTGCCGCTGCGCGGCCCGGCGTTCCAGCAACGCAGATCAACCAATTGTCGACCAAGCAGAAGATTTATTTGCGTGCGTTGCCAATCGATCCGATGACCGGAAAAGCCGAATGGGAACTGCGCTCGAGCTACGACCCAGCCGATTCAGGTTCGTGGGGCGGCGAGAATGTTTTCGACGTGCGCTCGAAATCCAAAGCGACGGCATTGAATGGAGAGAAGTACAGTGACTGGTAATTTGAAACAGGCACAAAGCAGATGGTCCAGAGCGGCGCACGCGGGATTCACGCTGCTCGAATTGATGATCGTCATTTCCATCATCATCATTCTCGCTGCGATCACGCTGCCGCAGTACCAGAGAACCATCATGCACACGCGCGAGGCAGTGTTGCGCGACGATCTCTACAAAATGCGTTCCCTGATCGATCAGTTTGCCTCCGACAAAGGACGCCTGCCGCAATCGCTCGACGAACTCGTGAGCGAGGGATACATCCGCGACGTTCCGTTAGATCCGTTCACCGGCCAAAAAGATTGGGCCATTACCACCGGCGAAGATCCGAATTCGCTGACGGCCGAGCAAGGCATGGTCGACGTTCACAGCAGTTCCGCTGAGACTTCAAGCGAAGGCACACCTTACAGCGAGTGGTAAACCATTGCCGATTTTCGATTGCCAATTGCCGATTTGTTCGGCGCTAGCGACAAACATGACGCTTTACGGAAATCGGCGATCGGCAATTGAAAATCGGCAATAACTTATGCCCAACCTGTTTTCACGCATCGTCGATCCCTGGTACCCGGCCGCTGCCATCGGTCTCGAAAAAGGAGTCGCGTCTGTCGTACAGCTCGAACGGGTCAAAGGTAACGCGAGCCGGCTGAAGCGCGCGGCCACTGCCAATATTGAATCGTTAATCCGGCCAAGCTTCGATGAACCGAACATCCAGAATAGACCACAACTCGCCGCGGTCCTGAACGATTTGGCGGCAGGCGCCGGGTTGTTGCGACAGAAGCGCTGGTCGTTGAGTCTGCCTGAAGCTACTGCGCGCACGACAGTGATCACGCTCGAAAGCCAGCCGCAATCCGGTTCGGAACTCCAGGACGTGTTGAAGTGGAAAACTGAACGCGGGTTCGGAGCGCCGCTCGAAGAGCTGTCCGTTTCGCGTGAGCGTCTGCAAAAGGACGCGCAGGGGCGAGATCGTTACCTCGCGATTGGGGTGCGGAAATCCGTGCTCGCGGAATACGAAGCAGTCCTCGAATCGATAGGCTGGCGTGCTGGTTTGATTCTACCGCGGCATCTCGGTGAAGCGCAGTGGTTGGTTCGTAACGGCTCCACAAGCGACTCGCTGTTATTAAGTGGCTCGAGCCAGGGGTTCACTGGTGTGATCTTTCGCGACAAGTACCCATTGATAATGCGAACAGTGAACTGTTCCGAAGGCGAGTTTGAGGACGAGTTTTACCGCTTCCTGCTGTTCTATCGCGACCGCAACATTCCCGAGCCGCGCGGCGAGTACCTGCCCCTGACCCGGATGATGGTCGTCGGCGAGGGCATAACCAAGCAGCGCGCGAGCGAGATCGTCAACGAAACCACAGGTGGCGACTTGCGACCTTTGGCCGCCGAAGAGCTGGGCTTGCAGTTGCCCAATCGCGACTTCAGTTTCGACTCGATTGCAGCGCCCGCCGGGCTGGCCACATTATCGTGGTAAATCCCAGGATCCTTTGAAACAAAGCCGGACACTGGAACGTAACACCCCGGTATCATGAGAGCTTCTGTATCCCCCGTATCTTCCACTTTTTACAGGGATTTGAGCGCTGTCAGCGACAGAGAACTCGTCGCTACCGCAGTCAGCGGTTTTGACGGCAGCTTCGAAGAACTAGTACGCCGCTATCAGCGACCGATTTCGGCTTACGTTTACCGAATGGTGGGTAACTACGAATCGGCGCTAGACCTCACCCAGGAAATCTTTATCAAGGTTTACAACTCACTGAGCCGTTACCGCGCCGAGTTTAAGTTCTCCACCTGGATCTACAAGATTGCGCACAACGCCGCCGTCGATCACTTGCGACGCAGCACCACGCGCGAACAGTCGCTCGTTGCCGGGCCCGAAGGCGACACTTTCGACCTGCCGATCGAAAGCTCGAGGCTAACTCCCGAACAGGAAAGTGAACGTCGCGAAAGACGCGTCGAGATTGAGTCGGTTGTGAGAGCTCTCCCGGCAAACTATCGCGAATTGATCATCCTCCGCCACTCACAGGACCTCAGCTACGAAGAGATCGTTGAAGTAACCGGATTGCCACTCGGCACCGTTAAGAATCGACTCTTCCGTGCCCGCGAAATGATGCGACATCAATTCGTTGACAAAGGGATCACCGGCGTTTAATGACCACGGTCCAGCAAAAAATCTGCCAGAGAAACCTGATCGCCGCTTATGTCGATGGCGAACTCAGCGAAGTCGCGTCGGCGATATTCGAGCAGCACCTGGAAGATTGCACTGAGTGTCGCGGAGAATTGAGAGTACATCGCCGCCTTGTGTGCGAATTAGACGCAGCGTTGACGGGCGACGCAAATCTGCCTGTTCCCGACGACTTCTCCAAAGTCATCGCCGTTCGCGCGCGTAGCGATATGCGTGGTGTTCGCACCAGGTCTGAACACAAAAGAGCTATTGCGATCTGCATGGTCCTCGCTGCAGCCGGCTTTGCTTTGCTGGGAGCGACTGCGAGCGAGACGATCTTTTTTGCTGCCCGCAGATTCATGAGCGCGGTACTAACCGTTGGCGGTTTTGCGATGAGCGCGGCTTACGACGCGATTACTGGTCTCGTAGTGATCTCTCGTGTTGCGGGGCATAAGCTCGTCGGCCAAACTGGCTATTTCGCCGTCGTGCTGGTTTTCCTCGCGATTGGCGTTCTGGTCCTTTCGCGCTTGATCTCCAACTATCATCGCACGGGCGCAACCGAATGAAAGGGGGTTGCGCGTGTCGACCGTCGTTCTTCACTCACCGTCGAAATTCAAACCCGACACAGCAGGCTTTCATCTTCTGTTAAGACGTTTCGATTTCTCGCGCATCCTTGCGCTGGTCGGCTGGTTGTTCCTGCTGATGAGTGCTGTCTACGCGCAGGGCACCGCCACCGAACACGCCGAGAACGTCGTATTTGTTAACGGAGTAACCGATAGCACCGTCTTTGGAATGGGCAACTCTGTCCGGATCACTGGCACCGTAAAGCAGGGCGCGATGTCGTTGGGCGGCGACGTGATTGTTGAAGGCGTCGTGGAAGGCGATGTGGCAACAATCGGCGGCTCGGTGATTCAAATGCCCGGCTCGCGCATCGGCGGCGATGTTATCGTTTTAGGCGGGACTTACCAGTGCGATCCGGCGGCCCAACGCAACCCCGCCAGCAAGACAATCATGTACGCGGGTTATCAACAGGAACTCCGCGACATGATGCGACATCCGACGGGATTGTTCAGTCCGCGCTGGACGCCGACGTATCTCGGCACCCGACTACTCGTAGTGCTTTTCTGGTTCATCGTTGCGCTGGCATTCACAGCGGCGATGCCGGGCACGATTAGTCGCGGCGTTGCGCGATTGCAGTTAACAAGCATTCGCGTGGCGGCAATTGGTTTGATTGGCGTGATCGTGCTGTTTGCAAGTGTGCTGGTATGTTTGTGGCTCATGCCTGAACCCGTTCAGGTGCTGGTCGGATTGTTGGCCCTGCTTCTTTGGTTGGTCGCGAGTTTGTTTGGTAGGGTTATTTTGTACGCGGCAACAGGAAAATGGCTGCAACAAAACTATGTGCCATTCGCCAGGAATTCAGAAGCGGTGGCGTTGTTGCTCGGCACGAGTTTCTGGGTGCTGCTGACGTCGCTACCTTATGTCTGGCCATTTATGGCGACGTTCATTCTGATAATCAGTTTTGGTCTTGCCTTGACCGCCCGTTACCGTAAACCGGTCTCTGTTTAATCGCTCTTTTGGAGAGGACAAGTAATGAGAACGCTCTTAGTTGCAATCGCGCTGGCACTGTTTACACAGGGCGGTGATCCGAACATCGCTGCGAAGCATGCGATCGGCGAAGTGAAGTCTATCGATGCCGCAGCGAAGCAGATCGTCATTAAGACTGACGCCGGTTCGACGGTTAATGTTTCCGTGACGGACAAGACGACCTACAAGCGACTCGCGCCGGGTGAAACATCGCTAACGAACGCAGCCGACATTGCGTTCACGGATGTTGCTGAAGGCGATCGCATCATGGCGCGCGGAACTGTTTCGGAGGATCGTAAATCTGTTCCCGCCTTGCAGGTCATCGTAATGACGAAAGGCGATCTGGCGAAAAAGCAGGAAGCGGAACGACTGGAATGGCGGCGTCGAGGAATTCTTGGCGTGATCACCACCCTCAAGCCGGACACGAAAGAGATCACGATTACGCACCGCACAATGGCGGGCCCGCAGTCTGTCGTAATGCATGTGAGCGACAAGACAGAAATGCGTCGCTACGCTCCGGATTCGATCAAGTTTACTGATGCCAAGGCAAGCGACTTCGCCGAACTCAAGGTTGGGGATCAGTTGCGCGCTCTCGGTGACCGCACCGAGGACCCACTTCGTTTCAATCCGCAGAAGATTGTGACTGGAAGTTTTCGTACTGTAGGTGGCGTCGTCACGGCGATCGATACCGCGACGGGCGAGATCAAGGTCAACGAACTCGAGAAGAAGACGCCGTTGACAATCGTTATCAAGCAAGATGCCGTACTGCGACGTTTTCCGCCGGCCTCTGAAATGGGAATGATGATGGGTGGATTTGGTCGCCGGCCTGACGGCGCAGGTGGTGCGGGTGCCCAAGGCGGCGGTGGTGCTCAGCCACAGCCACAAGGCCAGGCGCAACGGCCCCAAGGCGGCGGTGGTGCTCAGCCGCAAGCGCAAGGCCAGGCGCAACGGCCCCAAGGCGGCGGTGGACCTGGCGCAGGCGGCCCCGGTGGCGGCGGTCGACCGGGCGGTGGTTTCAACCCAAACGAACTGCTTGACAGATTGCCGATTATTTCTTTGGCGGATGTTAAGGTTGGCGACACTATTATCGTTTCCAGTACGCAGGGAGCTGATCCGACTCGTCTGACCGCGATCGCACTCGTGACCGGCGCTGACACCCTGCTCGCAATGCTTGCTCCGCGTCCGCAGCCTGGGCAGGCAGCTCCGAACCCGGCCGCAGGTTTGGGGAACAGCGGCATCACCTTCGGCATTGGCTTGCCATAGCCGTTTAATTACTTTTCCCCCGAAAGGTGCACTATGAAATTTGCCCGACGTCTCCCGCGCAAGTTCACCCTCATCTTCTGTCTTCTTCTGTTTTCCGTCAGCGCGAGCGCTCAACAGGCACGCGGCACTCTGCGCGGCCTGATCACTGACGAACTAGGCGCCGCAATCGTTGGCGCCAACGTCACGCTAACCGATGCTTCGGGCGTGCAAAAGAAGACCACAACGAACGGCGAAGGCGTTTACACTTTCTCCGCACTGCCGCCAGGTAATTACAAGGTTCAGGCGGTCGCTACCGGCTTCACTCAATCAGAAGATCAGCAGATCGACGTTAAGGCCGGCCGCCAGTCAGTGGACATCACTCTCAAGGTGACTATTCAGGAGCAAGTGACGGTCGCTGAAACACCGATCAGCACTGAGGCGAGTAACAACGCTAATCAGACCGTAATTGCCGGTAAGGATCTCGATGCGTTGCCTGACGATCCGGACGAACTCGCTGCCGCGTTACAAGCGTTGGCTGGTCCCTCCGTTGGACCAAACGGCGGACAGATCTTCATCGACGGTTTTACCGGCGGCAACTTACCTTCCAAAGATGCGATTCGCGAGATTCGCATCAATCAGAACCCCTTTGCAGCGGAGAACGATCAACCGTCAGCGCGTATCGATATTCTCACGCGGCCCGGCACTGACAAGCTTCGCGGCGGCGCGTCGTTCAACTTCAACGATGAGAGTTTGAACTCGCGGAATCCGGTCGCGATAAGCTCGAGTAAGCGGACGCCGTTTCAGATTCGGCAGTTCGAAATGAATCTGAGTGGTCCACTCGTGAAACGAAAAGCATCTTACTTCGTCAACTTCGGCCGAATTGAAACGGACGATAACGAACTGATCCGCGCGACGATTCTCGATTCGGACTTCAATCGCGTGGAATTTGGCCAGGGTTTTCTGGTACCGAAGCGAAATCTGTTCTTCAGTCCGCGTTTCGATTACTCGATCAACTCGAGCAACACGTTGATCGCGCGTTACAACTACAATCGGTCTCGTGTCGACGATGCGGGTGTCAGCGGGTTCACGTTGCCGGAGCGGGGCTTCGATACGATTTTCACCGGACACAACATTCAGTTGACCGAAACTGCAATTCTGAACAGCACCACGATTAACGAAACTCGTTTTCAGTATTCACACAATCGCAACGAGCAGATTGGCGACAATTCGGTTCCCGCGTTGAACGTTAGTGGTTCTTTCAATTCAGGCGGTTCGCAGGTTGGTCACTCTGTCAACGAGCGCAATTTCTGGGAGCTGAACAACTTCACTGCGAAGCAGCACGGCTCGCATGCAATCAAGTTTGGCGGACGAATTCGGCACGTCAAAGTTGACGATACGAATGAGTCGAACTTCGGCGGCACCTGGTCTTTCACCGGCGGCTTCGGACTCACGAGTATTCAACGTTATCAGTTGACGCTGCGTTTGCAGGAACAAGGATTGACGCCCGAAGAGATTCGCGCTGCGGGGGGCGGCGCTGCAGCGTTCAGTATCAACAGTGGCAATCCCTTTGCGGACGTCAGCCAAACAGATTACGGCGTGTTCATTCAGGACGACTGGCGCGTACGACCCAACATCACGTTTAGCTATGGGTTGCGATATGAAACGCAAACCAACGCTCACAGCAAGTATGATTTTGCGCCCCGCCTCGCTCTCGCGTGGTCGCCGGGCGCGGCGAACAGCGCGCGTCCACCTAAGATGGTGATTCGCATCGGTACCGGCTTCTTCTACAACCGTTTCAACGAAGGCAACACGCTGGTCGCGAATCGTTATAACGGCGTCAACGTTATCCAGACCTTCGTCACTGAAGACGCACGGCGATTGACTCCGCCTAGCGTTGCGGATCAGCAGGCCCCGAATGTTGCGGCCCGGTATGCGATTCTCAACCAGTGGAGTCCAACGAGCGTTCCGTCAGTGAGTTCTCTTCCGACAACGCAGGAGACGGTCTGGCAAGTTGATCCCAACCTTCAAGCCCCAACTGTGTGGCTCGCAGGCGCTCAGGTCGAACGACAACTGCCGCGCAACATGACGATGTTTATCGGTTTCTACAACATTCGCATCGTGCATGTGATTCGCGCTCGCGACATCAACGCTCCGTTGCCGGCCACGGTCACGCCGCTTACGCCGAATGGTCTTCGGCCAGATCCAACGAGAGGAGAGATTTATCGTTTCGAAGCGAGCGGGCAGTTTAACCAGCGTCAATTCTTCATCGGCTTTAACAACCGTCTGAACCGCATGTTTCAGTTCAGCGGCAACTATTCGATCAGCAAGACAACCAACGACACCGATGGTCAGGGTTCGTCTTCGCTGTTCCCGATGAACTCCTACGACGCGTCGGGAGAGTTTGGCCGAGGCTCTTTTGACATTCGCCACCGGTTTACGATTTTTGGGACCGTGAATATGCCGTGGTGGAAGATTGTGTTGAACCCGTTCGTCGTCGCGAATAGTGGACCACCGTTCAATATCATCACGGGCCAGGATCTCAATCTCGATCGACAAGTAAACGAACGTCCGAGTTTTGCGCCTGCCGACGCGAACTGTTTGTTATCGACCATCCGCTGTACGCGCTTTGGCAAATTCAACCTGGTGCCGTTGCCGGGCGAGACGATCGTTCCCCGCAACTATGGCAAGTCGCCGGGATCGTTTGTGGTTACTCTTCGCGTCAGCCGCACATTCCAGTTCGGTACGATCAACGGCGGCAACAACGCTGCACGCCCACAAGGCCAAAGCTCTGCACCGGCAGGTAGCGTTGCGGACGGCGGCCGGCGCCCGGCGGGTGGACCAGGTGGTCCAAACGTGGCCGGAGGTGGTGGCGGCGCGAAAGTGGCAGCGGTTGGTCCGGGACCGCAAGGCGGTCCGGCAGCCCCACCGAGCGAGAAGCGCTACACGCTCAACGTCTCGATCAACTTTCAGAATCTGCTTAATCACGTGAACCTGGGACCGCCAGTCGGAAACTTGTCGTCGCCAAGTTTTGGCGAATCGCTGTCCCTGGGTGGAAGC
>DASZDV010000120.1:0-6450 GCA_035941575.1 Pyrinomonadaceae bacterium | reverse complement strand
GTGTGCGTCCGACCTGAGGGGTGTTTTTGAATTCGAGTGCGCGGCGCTTCAGGACGTCGATGAGGGCGTCGACTTTCTTAAGCAGGATATCGGCAGCGTCGCGCAACAGCAGAGCGTTTGCCGTGTCGACAACGTCTGAAGAAGTTAGACCGTAGTGAACGAAACGACTCGCTTCTCCGATCGACTCAGCAAGGTTTGTAGTGAAGGCGATGACGTCGTGATTGGTGGTCCTTTCTATTTCATTGATTCGTTCGACGGAAAACTTCGCGCGCGCTTTGATCTGTTCCAAAGCTTCACGCGGGATAGTTCCGTTTTCGGCGTGCACTTCACACACCGCGATCTCAACGTCCAACCACTTCTGAAACTTGTTCTGCTCTGACCAGAGCGCGCCCATCTCGGGCAGCGTGTAACGTTCAATCATCTTTTATCGGAGAGCTGTTGAGTTGACGAAATAACGCGCCAACAACCAGCGTCCGTCCTGCTCCACTAGCGTAAACGTTTCCATAGCTTCGCCATTTTGGAATCGCGTTTGGTAACTAAGTATGTATGCATGACCCTTCAGGGCGCCACCGGAGTTCTGCTGCTCGATGGCTGAATTCAGGGTGCGGCTTTCAACCTTGCCGAGTTTGTCGCGCAACGTTTTGAAAACCTGGTTTGACTGTTCGAGGGTGACCTCCTGTTTCCACAGGTCAGACGAATCGTTGTAGATCTGTTCGTATCGTTCCTGGGCGATGTGATCTCCAACGGTGCTGACGACCTCCTGAACTTCGCTGGGAACTCGGCCGCGTTCGGCTTGTAGCGCACAGCCGGTCACTATTATCAGGACCAGCAATACAGCGATCCTCCCAGGCTCTGTTAAACCTCGATCCAGGGCGTCGGCTCCTTCGGGTAGGAAAGAGAAACCTCCGTATCGCCAACAAATAACGGCGCCTTCTCTTGTAATGCAACTTCGGCAGTGATCTTCGCCAGGTAGGGATTGTTGGCGCGTTGCGATAGATGGGCCAGTACGATGTACTTCGCGCTTCCGTCAAATCCGTCCTTAATCCAGTCGGCTAAATCTTCGTTCGACAGGTGTCCCAGGCGCGAGAGGATGCGTTGTTTGAGTTCCCATGGATATGTGTCGCAAGCCTTGAGCATGTCGCGACTGTGGTTCGACTCAATCACGATCGCCGCGCAGCCGCGAAGTTGTTCGGAGACGAGAGTCGTAATGTGGCCAAAGTCCATGACGGTGGCGATCTTCACGCCGTGATGTGTAGCAGTGAACCCGAAATTATCGACGGCGTCGTGCGGAATCGTAAAAGGATGGAAATCAATCTCGCCAATGCGGAAGTCTCTACTGGATTCGATCTGTTCGACTCGATCTTTCAGTGCATCGGAGCGACGCTTCGGCTCGTCGGTGTTGACGTTGAAACGTTCGCTCACGTAAGCGTCGAGTGTTTTTGCGGAAATGTAGACGGGGCAATCCACGGAGCTGAGAAGAACGCGGAGGCCGCCGGCGTGATCGCCGTGTTCGTGTGTGACGAGCACTCCGTCGAGTCGTTGTACGTCTTCGCCGACAAGCACGAGCCGGCGAACGATCTCTTTCGCACTCAAACCCGCGTCGACGAGCACGCGCGTGTTGCCGGCAACGATCAATACTGCGTTACCGGTTGAACCGCTGCCAAGAACGGTAAGTTTCATAAGCCAAGAAGAGGCGCAAGAAACACAAAGTAAGAAGGACAGAGAACTATATCAAAGCCTCTCAGACTTTTGTGGTTTTTCTCTCTTGTGGCTCTTGTGCGTTGTTGTGGTTCAGATGAACAGGCGAGAGCGATCGACGTTGAAGCCGTTCAAATTTCCCAACGCGCCGAGCGCAAGCCATTCGGATTTGAAATAAGTGCGCGCAACTTCCTGAAGCTGCTCGATGGTGGTGTTTCTCAGTTTTTCGATAACTTCATCAGGCGAGATTCGCCGCCCGTGAATGATCTCTTGTCGCGCAAGCGTACTCGCACGCGCACTCGACGACTCAAGACCCAGCAGGATTGACGATATGGCCTGGTCCTTCGCGATGCGCAGTTCTTCTTCCGTCACGCTGTTTCGAACGACCTCGCGAAGCTCCGCAAGTGAAAGTTCCAAAACCTCATCCAGTTGTTCCGGCGACGTCCCGGCGTAAACATTGAACACGCCGATGTCAGAAAACGCGCTGCCGGCTGCTCCGACTGAGTAAGCGAGTCCGCGTTCCTCACGAATCTTCTGCCAGAGCCGACTTGAAGTGCCGCCGCCGATGATCGATCCCAACAGGCTGGCCGCGTAACGATCTTCATTCAACGCCGCGGGCCACGGGGTAGCAAGCACGAGGTGCGCTTGCTCCAATTCGTTTTTCTGTTCGATCAGAATCGGCGCCGCCGGACGCGGACGGCTTGATTCAAGCGTGTGTGGTCGCACGCCGGCCCCACTCTCACAACCGTCAAAAGCTCTCGTCACCAGCTCGATTAATCGATCGTGATTTACGTTTCCCGCTGCTGCAACCACGAGATTGCTGTATGAGAACTCACGCGAGTGGAACGTGACAGTAGTTTTGTGATCGAAGGTCGGAACCGTTTCGCGCGTGCCTTCGATCGGCCTGCCGAGTGGTTGATTCGGAAAATAAGCGGCGTTGAAGAGTTCGCCGAGGAGTTCGTCGGGCGTGTCCTCGACCATCTTCATCTCTTCAAGAATCACTCTTTGCTCGCGTTCCAGATCCTCCTGGTCGAAACGCGGGCTAGAGACGAGATCCGACAGCAGATCCATCGCTTCCGGCAGGGCTGTATCCGCAACCTTTATGGTGAAGCCCGTCATCTCATGGGTCGTGTAAGCGTCAAGATGGCCGCCGAGACGGTCAGTTTCCACGGCGATATCACGTGCGCTGCGGTGCCTCGTACCCTTGAAAACGGCGTGTTCGATAAAGTGGCAAATACCGTTGAGTTCGGCGGATTCATGACGAGAACCCCGTCGTACCCAGATCCCGGCAGTTACCGACCGTAGCCCGGGCATATGCTCCGACAGGACGGCTATCCTGTTCGGGAGCTTGGTCGTTTGAATGTCGTCGATCATAGGTTGGAGCCAAAAACGGAGCGAAACTGCACCGTGGGTGACCAGGGGGTCTGAATCCTAGCACGCTCCAAAACCGGGCGGCAAATGAGCGGCAAAACGGGTCAGTTCTTGACAGTATTTCGGCCCTGAACGACAATGTTCCCCTATTTTTGCTGGTTCTGGTAAGTCTCCTCGCTTGAACCAGTTCGGCCGCTTCATCCCGAACCGTCGGCCAGTGTGACTTTCGTAGCGGAGGTCGTATCGCATGAGAAGAGTTCTAGCTTCAAGCTTGTCCCTGCTCGCACTCATTTCATTATCTGCCGCTCCAATCGAGGCAGGTAGCTCCAGCAAAACGCTCGCTACAATTTCAGGTATCGTCACTGACAACAAAGGGAATCCACTCGCCGGGGCACTCGTGTCTCTTATGCGCGAAGGCGCGGTGAAGCAGACCGTCAAACACACCCTCACTGATCGACAAGGAAAATTCATCGCCAAGGTGACGCCGGGACGGTATGGCATTAAGGCCATCGCAACCGGATTCAGTGAAGTCGCGTTCAACGCCATCGACGTGAAGGCGGCGCAGGAACTGGTCTACAAGTTCAACCTCGAGCCAGTCGGTTACGGAAACACATTGCCCGAACGTCGTCGCGATCGTGATGACGTGAAGTGGACGCTTCGATCAGCACAGACGCGCCGCTCGATCTTTCAAGTACAGGAAGGTGAAGACGCGACTATCAAAGCCGTCACTGATGCCGAGAACAGCACCACAGACATGACGGCCGCGGCGGAACCTGAATGGTTTCGTCCCGCTTATCGAGCGAGATCGCACGGCGTTATAGAGAATTACTTTGCAACTGGTTTCGCTTCTTCCTACGTTGGTGTCAATTTCGTCGTCTCCACACCTATCTCAGATCAAGTTGAGCTGATCTTTTCCGGTCAAACAGGAACCGAAGATGCTCCGCAGCGTCTCGAAGCCACCACTCGATTTCGCGTCGGCGATCGACACAAAGTGGGCGTGACTGCCGCCGCCGGACGTTACGAAACGCCGGTATGGACTGCGCGACCGAATGAGCACGCAGATCTCGCGGGCCAGGTTTCATTACGCGCGGTCGATGAATGGATCGTGCGCGACGGTATCGTTATCGTGATGGGTCTCGACTACTCGCGGTTTATCGGCGCAGGTGGCGCACAGAGTCTCACTCCGCGATTCGGTGTGCAGTTTGATGCCAACGCTCGCACGCGCGTGAAGGCCGCTTTCGCCTCAGGCGGCGATGATGATGGAATTCAAAGTGTCGCGACGTTTGAAGACGAACAGGTCGTCTTTCGCCGCCAGGCATTGCGCCCTGTTGCTTTCGTAGACGGACAGGCCGTGCTTGAACGAAGCCATCGACTCGAATTCGGAATCGAAAGAGTTCTCGACAACAGTTCAAACGTGGAAGCGACGGCGTTCTTCGATACAACCAGCGGACGCGGTGTAGGTTTGCTCAGCATGCCGGTAACTGCGTACTCGGGTGAGGCCGGCAACGTGTTTACGAATATCGCAAATCAGCAGGGATCGTCGCGCGGTGTGCGTGTGGTTTACACGCGTCGTTTGAATCGGGTATGGACCGCTTCCGCTGGTTACGCGTTTGGCCGCGGCCAACGTCTTTCAGGTTCAGGGTTTTCCACTCCGGCTGACATTTTTGAGAGTGGCCTATTTCAAACTGCCGCGTTACAGCTCGGAGCAGGTTTCCGCAGTGGCACTCAGATCCGAACCGTCTTTCGCTTCTCACCGGAAGCGACGGTCTTTGCGATCGATCCGTTTGCGGGAAGATTGGGAGTCTACGATCCGTCGTTGAGCATTCAGGTCACGCAGGATCTGCCGAGTTTCGGCCTGCCGGTTCGAGCCGAGGCCATTCTTGATGCCCGAAATATCCTGGATTCGCAGATTGCCGCCGACAACGGCGAGTTCATAACATTCGTCGGTAATAGCCGTCGGTCTGTGCGTGGCGGAATCTCAGTAAGGTTTTAGTCCTTCCAAATTCTTGGAAAAGTCCGAAAAGTTGGATTGAAATCAACAACTTAGACCCTCAGAACCTCGGACTTAACCGCGCGGACCACTCGGAACATTCCTTGCCTAAAATACTCGGATCGCCCTGGTGAAGTTATGCGGGCGTAGTTGAGGAATCAGTGAAGGGATCGGTAATCACAACTCGGACGTGGTTTTTGCTCATCGGCGCGGCGCTCCTGATCAGTGCCGGCGTCCTGAACTTCCGCCAACGCGTTCGTTACGAATCTCCAGCCTGGGACGGTGTCGAATGGGTAGATACTTCCGACGGGATCATTGCCAAAACCATCGAAAAAGGGTCTGCGGCGGATCGTGCATGGCTCCTTCCAGGTGATCGCCTGATTGGGATCGCGTTCGATCCCAGAGCGAAGCCCGACGAAGTAATCAGTGCGCGCGACGTGCAGATCTATCTCGACCAGGCGAAGCGCGGCGGCCATTTGCACTATCGAATGCAACGGCCTTCGTTTCCTGAAGAGACTCGCGACTACTGGGCGGACCTCGACAACCTCGGTTCCATACACGAGTGGACCCCGCGAGTCGTCTACATCAACCTGATCGGCTTGGCGTATCTCTTCGTTGGGTTCTTTGTTCTCTTCCGGCAGGGAAGCCGTGCGCCGTATGTGCTGCACTTCGCGACTCTCTGTTTGGCCGCTTTCGTCTTTCACTTCTACACGCCAACCGGCACTTATCGCGATCTCGATCTTGCCGTCGCGTTCCTGAAAAACTCCGCGTTCATAATTTTCGCGCCACTGTTTTTCCATTTCTGCGCGCTGTACCCGACCAAGCAACAACTGTTTACCAAAAACCGTTGGCGTGTTGTCGCGCTTTACGCGCCGGCAATTCTGTTGTTGTTGATGGCGGCGATCGTGTTCCTGCCGCTCGGTGCTTTTGTTTATGTGAGCAGTGTATTGCGCGCATTCGGAATCAAAGCCGGCGGCGTTTCGGAGTCATTCGTCAATACGTTCTATCGCCTTAGCTTCCTGCACTTCGTTGTTGGACTCGTCGCGAGCGGCGCGTTGCTGGTAAGAACTTACGTCACCGCAAAGACCGCGTTGATCCGTCAGCAGATGAAATGGGTGGTTTGGGGAACCGTCCTCGCGGTCATGCCTTTCACATTGCTTTACGGGCTCGTCTACCTGTTTGGCGGCGCCACTGATCGCTGGGTGACGGACATCGCGGTGTTGCCCTTGATCACCATTCCGTTCGCGTTTGGTTATTCCGTGCTGCGTTATCGATTGATGGACGTTGAACTCGTCGTGCGGCGCGTTTTTGTTTACTCACTGACGACGACAGCGATTGCGCTGCTGTTCGGCGTGGTGGTCTACACTGGCGGGCTCTACGCATTCGGTAAC
>DASZDV010000119.1:0-5184 GCA_035941575.1 Pyrinomonadaceae bacterium | reverse complement strand
GTTTTGTTCTTTTCTTTGCGCGACGTTGTTAGTGAGAATTTCGCTCCGCCGCCATCTCTTTCTGACAATTGTCCGTCAGTGACAACTACTTCAGCTTCATTCATCAAGATCGACGCTGACAACGCTCCATACTCGATGCCGGAAACAATCAGCGAGCCAAGCGAAAACTTCCCAGTAACGTCCGGCGAACTCAACCGTCCACGAATGGTGCCGTTGAACGCCAATGGACCTTCCAGCCCAATCCGATACTCACTGAGTTTTTGTTCGACTTCCGACAGCAGGCCCGATGAAATCAGCACGGTCTGCAACTCAGCCGCATTTGAAGACGCGAGGTCCACTTGCAGGTTTGAGTCGTTCTCGTACGAAAACTGCCCGGTCGCGGTCAGCCTAGTGGCAGGCGTTTGCAGGTTCACTTGTTGAATATCAAACAGCCCGCGGTTCGCACGCAGCGCAACCGTGCCCGTGATCGGGACTTCATCAGCGCCCACTTCACCGGTAGAAGCAGAAATCTGAGTCGTGACTGAACCCGAAGCGAGTTTTATTTCGGTTCCCGGAAAGGTGAGATCCACGCGACCTGTCGCACGGCCACTTAGCGGCACCGCACTACCCGCAAGTGCCGTCAATGGTCCAGCGATGTTCACGTTTGTGAAGTCGGCTGTTACCTGTGACGATCCGCCGCGCGCAATCGCAACGCGGGCGTTCCCTGTCGCGCTGCCTTCGAATACATCCGCGGAGAAGTTGTTGAGAGCGATCTCCCGATTTGTCGCTACGACTGAAGCGCGCGCCTGGCCCATGTTCATCTGGCCTAGAACTCCGCCACCGATGCTCAAATCCGCCGTGGCGCGATAGCTTCCCGAGGGCGCCACCACAAACACGGGCTTCGTCAGTTTCACGTTCTCAGCCTGGCCGTTGGCAAGCTTCACCGTACCGACGTTGATGTCCGCAGTTGATCCCTGAATCTGTTGATTTCGTACTGAGAGTCGCACACCCGCAATGTTGAGACTGCCGATTTCCGCATCTGCCGCGGACGTGGCGCCGACCTGCACGTTCTTAACTTCGACGTTAGTGACGCCGTTCTGATCGCTGATCGAGATGTTGTTTGCAGTGACGCCTTTGACGGTCGCGCCCGATGCCGACACTGTTCCTGCCTTTACACTTGCGATCGACGCGTTCGTGACGTTGTTCTGGTTTTTAACCCGCAGGTCTGACGCGGTGATGCCGTTAACCTTCGCGCCGGACGCCGTCAAACCATTTGCCGTGAACTGACCAGCTGAAGCAGTCAACGTTCCCTGGCTCATCTCTGCTCGCGCGTCGCGCAAAATGAGGCCCGTGAGTGTTGTGCCGTAACTTCTCTCTGCAACTGCGCGCAACTCGCCGATCCAGCGGAAGTCAGTTCCAGTGCCCATGACCTGGCCGGCGATCTGTAATGAGTCAAATCGAAAGGCGCCCGCGTTCAGTAGATCGGCGACGGCTTTTCCGTTTATCTCATAGCTGCGGCCCTGACCTGTTCCACTCGCACTTACGTTCAATCCCTGCAACCGGATGCCGTCGGCGGCGAATGCGTCGGACTTAATCTCACCTGTCAGTTTGTACTGATCGCCTTGGCCCGTGATCGTGCCTGCGAAATTTCCCGCGCCACGCAAAGTGGGCTTTGTCTGCAACGTGTCTGACAGTTGTGTCAGATCGACGTTGGACGTGACGTTCATCTGATACCGAAGCGCGCGCCAGTCGTCCATCGTTCCCTGCAAACGCGCTTCAGCTACTGGCGACTTGAGTACAACCTCGTGAATCTCGGCACGTGTTTGATTCACGCGACCGCGCGCGTGAAGGTCGATGTCATTGATAGGGCGCCCGTCGTAAGTGAAGTTTGAATCGGTGACGTTCAACGTGACTGTGTTCATCCAACTCTCGACCGGCGCGTTTGGATCGTCCGGCTGAATTGTTGCTTCCAGGTTTCGCGCTTCGCCGGAAATCTCATGGCGCGCGTCGCCGTAGTGGATCACTCCGTTCTTTATCTGGACGCTGGCGGTGGAATATGCGAAGAGGATGCGCTTGTTCGGCTCAGGCGGTGGAATATGAATGTTTCGAAAGTTAGACCGGCCTTGTTCGTCGAACGTGACCCACGCTTCAAAACCTTCGATCTTCAGATCGCGCAGGTTGATGTTGCGGCGAAGATTCAAGGCGTAGAGGTCTTCGATGCGTATCGTTGCGCGCAGTTGATCAATCTTGCCGAGTCTTTCGCCAGTCTGTGAGTCGTAGAGTTCAACACCATTCATCTCGACGGTGTTCGGCGGCAAGCTGGCGTGAAATTCACGTATCTCCGCTCGAATTCCGTAGTTTGCAAACGTCCGTTTTATCTGTCCGGCGACATAACGATCGACGAAACCAAGCCGGTAAAGAAAGAAGGCAAGCAGCATCAGCACCAGCACGCCCGCGCCGATGATGAAGCCGGCAAGAATTGCGTGACGGCGCGTGAAGTAGCGCCAACGCTTTCTTACCGAAGGCTTAGGTGGTTCGGGGCGCTCGGGTAGATCTGGTGGTCTCTGTGTGTCGTCTACACTCATAACGCTCAGCCGCTTGGCGACATCGGGGAACTTTGAATTCTAGAGGGAGAGACCGAAAGTTGAAAGAACCCTACCCAACTTTGCGAGTCAGATGGCAGTCTCGTGGTCCTTTGATGCCGGTTCGCCCAGTGGCACATTGCCCGCGACCGAGAGTTCAAAGCCCTCGAGAGCTGCGACTGTGGGGGGATGATTCGACAGAAGCAGAATCTGACGCAGCCCAAGATCGTGCAGAATCTGCGCGCCCACACCGTAGTCGCGATCGATTCCATAACCGGTTTGCAGACTTGCTTCTCGTTTACTGAGTCCACTTTCCTGCATCACACTGTACGTACGCAACTGATTTACAAGATCCAAACTGTGATCGCGCTGGCGCAAGTATAGGACCACACCGCGTGCTGCGGCCGCGATCTTTTCGAGTGCCGTATGCAATTGAAAGCCCGTATCGTCAATCAGCGATCCGAACATGTCGCACGTTACGTTTTCAGTATGCACTCGCACCAGCACGGGTTCGTCAGTTTTCACGTTACCCATCACCATCGCCAGGTGCACGTCGCCGTTGACGACATTCTCGTAAGCAATCGCTCGGAAGCGACCGTAGACGGTCGGCAGATCCGTTTCCGCGACACGTCGCACGAGTTTCTCTTTGCTCATGCGATATCGCACGAGGTCCGCCACGCTGATGATCTTCAGATTGTGTTCCGCAGCGAATGCTCGCAATTCCGGCAGGCGCGACATCGTGCCGTCTTCATTCATAACTTCGCAGATGACACCGGCGGGATACAGTCCGGCGATGCGTGCAATGTCAACGCTCGCTTCCGTTTGACCAGGACGGACGAGCACGCCGCCGTTCTTTGCGCGCAGTGGAAAGATGTGTCCCGGCCGGGCGAGATCCTGCGGCCGTGATGCCGGATCGACTGCGACGAGAATTGTTGTCGCGCGATCGGCTGCTGAAATGCCTGTGGTGATTCCGCGTCGCGCGTCGATCGATATGGTGAAAGCGGTGCCCAGAAAAGACGTGTTGTCAGCGACCTGGGTAGTCAGGTGCAGCTCGTCGCAGCGTTCCTCCGTCAACGGCAAGCAGATCAGGCCGCGGGCCTGCCGCGCCATGAAATTGATGATCTCCGGCGTGACCTTTTCTGCTGCGCAGACGAGATCCCCCTCGTTTTCACGATCCTCGTCGTCAACGATGATTATCATGCGTCCGTCGCGAATGTCCGCGACGGCGTCTTCAATTGAAGCGAAAGCCATAGGTCACAAAGAGGCACAAGAAACACAAAAGAGTTAGTTCGCGGTTGGTGGTCGCACACTCTTGTGCTTCTTGTGCTTCTTGGTGGCCTATGTTACCTGAAAGCCAGTAATCTTTCCACGTACTTACCGATTACATCAACCTCCAGATTGACCCCGTCGCCGGGCTTCAGATGAGAGAGGTTCGTGACTTCCCACGTCTTTGGAATGATTGCGATTTCGAAGTAGTTTTCGGCGAGATTCGCGATTGTCAGACTGATACCTTCAACCGCCACTGAGCCTTTGAAAACGAGATACCGAGCTATCTCCGGCGGGTAGGCAATGCGAACCGTCCAGGAGTCGCCATGATCCTGCACTGAGACAAACTGACCGCGCGCGTCGACGTGACCTTGAACAATATGTCCGCCGAGGCGCGTTGCGGCTGTCACTGCGCGTTCCAGGTTAACCGGCGTTCCCGGCTTCAGGCTTCCGAGTGTCGAGCGAAGCAGCGTTTCACGCGAGACGTCAGCGGCGAACGAGTCTTCGTGAACGTCGAGCGCCGTGAGACAAACTCCGTTTACGGAAATCGAGTCGCCGTGATGCGTGCCCTCCGTCACGACATGCGCATCGATAACGATTCGCGCGTTTTCGCCACGTTCTTCAACACTGCGAACGCTGCCGAGTTCTTCAATGATGCCGGTGAACATGGTCCATCATCCGTTCGAAAACTTGTTGAATCGAAAGCTCGGAAGAATCGATGACTATCGCATCGTCTGCAACTTTCAACGGCGAATCGGCGCGAGTTGAGTCACGGTGGTCACGTTCGATCATCTCCGCCAACGTCTGCGGCAACGTCACGTTCCGATCCGCAACTCGATCTTCCTTAAATCTCCTGTCAGCGCGTTCTTCCGGTGATGCGGTCAAAAAGAATTTGATGTCCGCGTCGGGGAATACGACGGTGCCGATGTCGCGACCGTTGAGCACAGCGCCGCGTTGTCCCATCGCGCGTTGGCGCCGCACCATTGCGCGTCTCACGCCGGGAATACTTGAGATCAGAGACGACATCGCCGTGACACTCTCGGTACGAATCTGTTCAGTGATGTCGCTCCCGTTTAGCAACACTTTGAGCGAGTCAGGATCTCCTTCGAGATCGATATCCAGACGATCGGCGAGTGCGGTGACGGCTCTTGTGTCTGTGGGATTGAGATTGGTTTCAATCACGGCCAATGCGACGGCGCGATACATCGAACCCGTGTCGATGTAAAGGAGGTTCAACTCCCGCGCCAGCATCCGTCCTAGAGTTGATTTTCCCGATCCGGATGGACCGTCGATCGCGATGATCATACAAACGCTGAGAAGACCTCGTTGGACAGTAGAGCGCCATGACGCGTAAGTC
>DASZDV010000118.1:0-2415 GCA_035941575.1 Pyrinomonadaceae bacterium | reverse complement strand
CGGATTACGAGCCGCACATCTATCGCACTACCGACTCTGGAAAAACATGGACAGAGATAACCCGCGGGTTGCCGAAAGGAATTTACGTTCAAACGGTTAAGGAGGATCCGAAGCGCCGCGGCTTGTTGTTTACCGGTACTGAACGCACAGTCTTCGTTTCCTTTGATGACGGAAACAACTGGCAATCGCTAAAACTGAATCTTCCGCCTGCTTCGGTACGCGATCTGATTATTCATGGTGACGACTTGATCGTCGCGACACACGGCCGCGGTTTCTGGACGATCGACAGCATCACGGCGTTGCGTCAGTTTACCGGCGAAGTCGCTAAAGCGAATGCGTATCTGTTCCAACCCGCGGATGCTTATCTGTTAACGCCGGGAAGTGATAACGGAACGCCGATGCCGCGCGATGAACCTATCGCCGAGAACCCACCGTACGGCGCGATGATCGATTATTACTTGAAGTCGAATGCGAGTGGTCTAGTGACGCTTGAGATCATTGACGCCGCCGGCGAAGTGATTCGCAAGTATTCGAGTGAAGACAAAGGGCCGCCGTTGAATCCTGACACGCTGAACATTCCTGCTTACTGGGTGCGGCCGTTTGAGCCTCTCTCAAGCGCGGCAGGTATGCATCGATGGATTTGGGATCTGCGTCCCACGCCGCCTCCGCGACCTTCTGGTGCGGGCGGCGGTGGTGGTGGAGGTTTTGGCGGACGCGCCGGCGCTCCTCCAGTTCTGGCAGGGACCTACACCGTAAAGCTGACTGCCGGCGGAAAGAGCCACGCTCAGCCGCTTGTCGTGAAGATGGATCCGCGAACGAAGTGATTCTGCACGCGAGACCTCGGCCGGGGCGAGCTTCGCTTTTTAATCGAACGTAACTTCGCGACGGTGGCTTTCTTGTAAGGCAGGGTTGAATTCTCGAGGACCGCGTAATAAGGCTTATTGTCCTGGTCACGTTCGGCTAACAGGAAAATGATCTTCTCGCCGGTGAAGTGCTCCTTTTTGAAGCCGGCCTCGGCGCCGTGAACATACACAATCGCGTCGCCCTTCTTGAACTTTCCTTTGAACGACTCGAGCACCACGGCGTTGATGGTCCAATTCTCGTAGCCAATGATGCGGCTGGTGATTTCCGCACGTTCAATGCGAACGTGAAGAACGACGGCGACTGCTTTGTAATCGCCTCTCAAGTAGCTGAGTGACGGCCAGTCGTCATCCTCCTGAGCCAGCACACCAACTGGCAATAAGAGAAGAACAATGCACGCGCTGAGGAACAGTTTCATCAGTACTCTCCTCCGAACACGAGAATGTAACCGTTTGGATCTCGCACCTCGAATTCCCAATCGCCGTAACTCTGATGCGTAAGCGGCATCTTGATGAAATCATTATCACGCAGAGTCTCGTAAAAATTGTTCACGCCACGCATTCTGATGTATGCGTCCCACAGACCTGACGGCCGCTGAGCTGAAAGGTCGGGTTTCTGGTAACCGGCTAAATTCAACAACATGATCTCAGCTCGCTCGCGTTGCAGACTCGCATAGACGTGCGGTGGACTGGGAGGAAACTTGCCGGCCGTTACAAACCCGAGGTGCTTCTCATACCAACGACACGTCTCAGCAACGTCTGAGACGAGGAATGTGGGAACGGCGGAAAGTATCTCCATTGCCCAGTCTTATAACTTAAATGCAACGCTGAAATCGATAGTGCGTGTGAAGTTCGCAACATCCTTTCAGTATTTACTGGCCGCTATGAATAAACTTCAGCTCACAACGCCGCCTGTCGCGAAGGCGGCAATGCTAATTCGTAAACCGCCCGCGGAAGTGTTCGCGGCGTTCATCGATCCCGCAATCACATCGAGATTCTGGTTCACGAAGAGTACCGGGCGTTTGGAGCCCGGTAAGCACATCACGTGGACGTGGGAGATGTATGAAGTCTCGATCGAAGTGGAGGTTAAAGAGATCGAACCTAACAAGAAGATCCTGCTTGACTGGGGAAATTACGGCGAGATGAGTACTGTCGAGTGGACCTTCAAACCGTACGAAAACGACAAGACCTACGTTACGATCGTTAACTTCGGTTTTCAGGGCGACGGAGACAAGGTTGTTCGAGATGCGCTCGATTCGACAGGCGGGTTCACGTGGGTCCTTGCGGGCGCGAAGGCACTACTGGAGCACGACATCGAATTGAATGCGATCGTCGACGCGTTTCCCAAGGGTCTCTAACGCCAGGACGGTGAAAAGCCGTCGCGCACCAGAAGACGCGGATTTCCTCCATCCACCGGCGCGATCCACAGATCGATAGCGCGATCGTCCTCCAGTGACTTCGAACGTTCAAAGACGATCCACTCTCCGTCGGGCGAGATACTGAACATTCCGGTGAACTCGTTTTCAAGTCTCGTGATCTGTGTCGTTTTGCGAGT
>DASZDV010000117.1:0-6065 GCA_035941575.1 Pyrinomonadaceae bacterium | reverse complement strand
TGAGGAGGAGGAGCAGCAGACTTCTAAGTCGAAAACTGAGACGGCTACAAAGCGATCCGTCGATGTAAACGTAAGCACGCCCACGCCCTAGATGGAACCACCGACGACACCCACCGAGATCAAGCAGACCATCGACTGGCTTAACAAACTGGTCGCCATGGCCCAATGGGACGCGAAGCTGCCCTTTTACACCGCCACCCTGTTTAGCAAGCCGAAGCCTTACCAGCAATTCCTCAGAGAAGCTAAAGCGGAAAAGATTGGAGTGCCGGACGCGCCGTCACCGGCTGAAGTAGAGACACCGTTCGCGCTCGCGCACAGAAAGCTGCTGGAACGGATCGCAGTCACTCAACAATTGCACGAGATGTTCGGCGCAGATCAGGATCCCTTTTACGGTGCCTCGCACGAGTATCTTCAGTTGCTTGCGGAAGTGTCAGACATGAGTATCGATCCGTCCTCGGAGGTCTCTTCGCGGAACGGAACGTTTTTGGCCGTGTGTGACGAGCTGCGGCGATCGAAAGAATGGCAAACACAGCAAATAGACACATTCCTCATCGATTGTCTCAAGAAGTTTCTCAGTCTTGTGGAAACAGACGAGCCGATCGCGAAAATGCTACACGAGTTGTCGTTGACGCCATACTGGTATGTGGTCCTCGCATCGCTGCGAGACAAGCTCGAGTACGCCTTGGAAGAAGGACCAGCGGCGGCAGAAACGGTGAATCAGTGGCGGGCGAAACTCACGACGGATCTGCGAAAGTTACTTTTCAAGCCCGGCCATCTCTCACGCGCGCCGATCATGTTGATCAGAATCGCCTGGACCGAACTAGAGACCATCAAGAATGTCGGCCGCTCACTACCTCCTCCCGCACCCGATGAAGACCCTGACGAACTACGGAAGCAGGTGGCAACCGAAGCGCTGCCACTCTTGAAGAAAAAATGGGCGACGGTTTTTCTCGGTATCGAATCGGACTTGAAGGTGCTGGCTATTGTTGCGCGCCACTTCATTAATGTACGGAAGTTCGCGAAGCTCGATGGGTTTGTTTACACCTGGCCTGAGATCGCGCGGCTCGGAATGGCGAATTACGTTGCTCTCGAGTATGTCGAGGAAGTGCTGGTAGGTAAGAGGAAGGCTACCGAAACTGAGCTCGAAGCGAAAGAAGCGACCGACCTTTATAACAAGTGCCAGAACAATCACGCGTTGATTCGGTTTCTGCGGCTAAAACCGTATTTCAGTGAAATTGATGAAAACGAACTGAGACGCTACCGGCCGCTTGCGCCGATTGTGATCACTGATACGCCGCCAAAGTCACCCGTGGAGCAAGCGCGATCCGGTGATTTTGCGCCTCAGCAGCAGCCAGCGTCGCCATCAACGCCGAAACGGTTTGACGTGAGCGTATTGCATATTAAGAGAATGACTGAAGTTCTGTCTGAAAGCGAAACAGCGTATGAGGTCGCTCTTTCTGGCCGTGACCCACGCCAAACCTCCGGTCCGCTGTTTGCGGTGCGGAAATTACTAGAAAACATTCGCTCTTCAATGGGCGCATCCTCAGACGTTAATCTTCAGGAAGTTCTCAAAGAACTCTTTTCAAGTTCTCCAACTCTGGCTGAGGAACGCATGGCGCGGGGCGGCCTCACGTTGGAAAACCAAATCTTCTTACCTGAACTGTCAGACGAGATTCGCATCCTTCCTTTGGGCAAGGGGAGGCGTCTGATTATTAACTCCCCGGACGGGGAGATACATTTCTTGCCGTGGGAGTGGTTACCCGCAAAGGTGACACCCGGAGTTCTACTCGCCAGTCCAGACTATTCGATCGTGCGTGGAGCTCTCGAGAAACCAACTGATCCGCCGTATCTCGCTACACCGCCGCCGATCAGTCCGGCGCCGCTCATCCCGCCGCCGCTCATCCCGCCGCTACGTGTTTTAGGAATCTTCCCTACCGCGCCGAGAGGCAGGCGCTTTACGTCTGAAGAAACATTGAAGACCCTGGGACCACTGTTAACTACTGCAGGCGGTGATTTCAAGTTTCTGGTCGAGTCTGATGCAACTCTGAAGAATGTCGAGTTTTATCTCGACGACCTGAAACCGCAGGTGGTTCACTTCGAAGGGTATATGGGCACGGCGTCCACGACTGGCTTTGAGACTGACGAATTGAGGATTTTGCTCTCAAAGCCGGACAACGAAGGGATTCCCGTGGAATGGTTCGGCGGATTGCTTAAGGGCAAGGGAGTTCAACTACTAGTCACTGGCAGAAACAGCACAACTCGTCTTTACGACAATCGTATCGCTATAGCCGCGTTGCGAATGCTGAAAGCAGGTGTCCCGGCCATAATCACTCCCATTCGTGCTATTGCCGATGCGTCCGCTACCACGTTCACGGCCGAGTTCTATAGCGCCTTTCTACAGGAAAATACTCTTGAAGCCGCGCTGCATATCGCCCGTCGAAAGCTTGCTTCCAAGGGCGGCGACTGGTCCGTGTTTGCACTGTTTGCCGACCCCGCACGCCTGGATTCCTTCCAACTTCTTCTCGAGATCGCTTGACAGAAGCTTCAACATGCCGTGAGATAAGCGCCCAAGCAACTGTCCTTCTATCCGACAACTTAGGCTGGAGTTGACCCATGACCCTTTCGCTGCTCGACTGGACTGTCATCGCCGCATACTTCCTGTTCAACCTCGGCATCGGTATCTACTACGCGCGCAAAGCAACTGGTAGCACCAGCGAGTTCTTCTTGTCGGGACGCAACGTGCCATGGTGGCTTGCAGGAACGTCGATGGTCGCAACGACATTCGCCGCGGACACGCCGCTGGCAGTAACCGGCTTCGTAGCGAGAAACGGTATCGCGGGCAATTGGCTCTGGTGGAACTTCGTGATGAGCGGAATGCTCACGGTCTTTCTTTACGCACGACTGTGGCGCCGCGCCGGCGTGATGACTGACATCGAGTTCGCTGAGTTACGTTACTCCGGCAAACCCGCGGCTTTTCTGCGTGGCTTTCGTGCGTTGTACCTGGGCCTGCCCATCAACTGCATCATTCTCGGTTGGGTGAACCTCGCGATGGTTAAGATCCTCGAGATCACGCTCGGGCTCGATAAGCGAGGAGCGATTATCGTCGTGATTGGCATGTTGGTTTTTACCGCCTTCTACACCGCGATATCCGGTTTGTGGGGCGTGCTCGTTACGGACCTGTTTCAGTTTGCACTAAAAATGGGAATGGTCATTGTGCTGGCGATCCTCGCAGTCAATGCGGTTGGCGGCATCGATCAGTTGAAATCAAAGATTGGTGCGATGGATGCGGCGGCTGGCGCAGGATCGCGTCTCGCGTTCTTTCCTGAATTTGACTCCGTTTGGATGCCGGCGATCACGTTATTTGTGTATCTCGGCGTGATCTGGTGGTCCACGTGGTATCCGGGCGCCGAGCCGGGAGGCGGCGGTTACGTGGCCCAACGAATCTTCTCGGCAAAGAACGAAAAGCACGGGCTGCTTGCGACACTGTGGTTCAACATCGCGCATTACGCTTTGCGTCCGTGGCCGTGGATCCTGACGGCACTCGCGTCGCTGATCCTGTATCCGAACCTCGTTGACAAAGAATCCGGCTACATCAAGACCCTACTCGATCCAAACGTATTTCCCACGTATTTGCGTGGCTTCATGCTTGCCGCCTTTGCCGCGGCGTACATGTCTACGGTTGGCACACAGTTAAACTGGGGCGCGTCGTATGTCATCAACGACTTCTATCGCCGCTTTGTGAAGCGTGACGCGAAGGACAAGCACTACGTGATCATTTCACAGGTGGTAACGTTATTGCTGATGGTCGCATCAGTGATCGTGACCTTTTACATGGAATCGATCGGCGGCGCGTGGAAGTTGTTGCTGGTCACTGGCGCGGGCACGGGCACAGTACTGTTGCTGCGTTGGTTCTGGTGGCGAATCAATGCGTGGTCAGAAGTCGCGGCGATGATCACTGCCGCCGTCGTTTCGATCTCCTTGCAGGTGGGCCTGAAGTGGGACAGCGATCGGCCGAGGGACTTTGCGTATTTGATGCTGGTGACTGTTGGGACAACCACAGTCGTTTGGCTAATCGCTACTTTCTTAACGTCGCCGGAACCAAGCGAGAAGCTGGTGTCATTCTACAAACGCGTCAGACCTGAAGGTCCTGGTTGGAACAGAATAGCAGCCCAGGCGGGACTGTCAGCCGCTCACGCCCAGGGCCGGCTCTCGCTTCAATTTGCGAATTGGATTCTTGGCTGCGCACTCATCTACGGATCGCTTTTTGGAATTGGAAAACTGATCTTTAAGGAGTGGGTTTCTGGAGCGCTCTTTTTGTTGATCGCGATCGTAGCTGGAATCCTTATCTCCAGAAACCTCTCGCGTGGTGAGATGAGCGCCGAGGTCAAGCGCCTCGAGCCCGTGGAAGAGGCTGGTTGAAACGCTTGATGCGTCAAGAGTCGGGCCCAGTGGATCAAAGTCTCGTTTTTGCAGCGGATTTAGGTGGTACGTATCTGCGAGTAGCGCTGGTTGACGAGTCAGGCAAAATCCATCAGCAGTTAAAACAGCGTACACCGAAAGGTGAATCTCCCGACTGCGTTGTTAACGCACTGGCGTCCGCGGCAGAGAACTGGAGCAGACAAGAGGGTCGCCGTATTGTCGCCGCTTCGATCATGGTGCCGGGAGCGGTGGATAACGAGAACGCCGCGGTGGTCCAGGCGCCGAATCTTCCTTCACTTACTAACTTCCCACTCAAGAAAGTGCTTGAACAGCGGCTCGGTTTGTCCGTGCTGCTCGAGAACGACGCGAACGCCGCAGCCGTCGGGGAGATGTGGTTAGGCGCTGCGCGAGGTTGTCGCGACGTGGTGAGTGTGACTCTTGGAACTGGTGTCGGTGGTGGAGTCATACTTGACGGTGAGTTGTGGCGGGGCGCACATGGATCGGCAGGCGAGATCGGACACACGACTGTCGATCCGTTTGGCGGTTTGAAGTGCAAGTGTGGCAACACTGGTTGTCTCGAGTTGTTTGCTTCTGCAACGGCCATCGTGCGAATGACGCGTGAGAAACTGCCGCGTTTTCCGCAATCGATCTTGAATCGTGAGGAGTTGACTGCCGAACGAGTCTACGACGCGGGACGCGACGGCGATGAACTGGCGCTAAGGGTCTTTCAGACGTTTGGCACTTACCTCGGAATCGGGCTCGCGAATCTGATTAACATCATCGATCCGGAGATCATCGTCATCGCCGGCGGGGTGGTGAACGGCTGGGACTTGTTTGCGCGTTACATGCAGCAGGAGGTCAACGAGCGGGCGGTTCGCGCGACCGCGGCGCAAGTAAAGATTGCCGCAGCAGAGTGCGGTGATAACGCGGGCTTGCTTGGCGCGGCGCGCCTCGCGTTCGACGATCTGCGTTCGACAATCTGATAGCCTTAATGGGATGAAAGCATTAGTAGTCCACGGTCATTTCTACCAGCCGCCACGCGAGAATCCCTGGACCGGCGAGGTTGAAGCCGAACCGAGTGCGGCGCCGTTTCACGATTGGAACGAACGCGTTTACGCAGAATGTTATGCGCCAAACGCCGCCGCGAATAACTACGCGCACATAAGTTTCAACTTTGGTCCAACGCTGCTTTCCTGGCTCGAGCAGCACCACACAGACACGTACCAGCACATTTTAAATGCAGACAGGGAGAGCAGCGCTCGGCGCAGCGGCCACGGTAACGCGATCGCGCAGGCGTACGGTCACGCAATCCTTCCGCTGTGCAACGAACGCGATCGACTTACGCAGGTCCTGTGGGGAATTGCAGACTTTCGCTTTCGATTTGGGCGTGAACCTGAGTCGCTCTGGTTGTCTGAGACGGCAGCGAACGATGCAACACTCGCACTACTGATCGAGCAAGGTTTGCGTTACGTAATCCTCGCGCCCGAACAGGCAAAACGTGTGAGGCCAGTTTTAGGGGGGATCGACGTCGCTGGCGAAAGGACTCCGTCGATTGGAGCTACTGACGTGAACGACAAGTGGACTGACGTAAGCGGCGGAAAAGTTGATCCGACTCGCACCTATCGTTTCGAACACCCGGACGCGTC
>DASZDV010000116.1:0-4158 GCA_035941575.1 Pyrinomonadaceae bacterium | reverse complement strand
CTCGTTATAACGCACGACGGTAACGTTGTCCGTCATCCACTTGCCCATCTCTTGATGCAGCACATACTGGTTTTCGTTACCACTCTGCTTGATTAATCGATCATTGATCTCCTGTTGAAGCTTCAACTCGCGATCGTAAATGTGCGAACCATCGGAACCATCCCGTTCGACGTTCTTCGCGAACTCAATTGCTGCCGGAGCCGCGACGAAACCGCCGTAGACGCAGCTCACCAGGGAGTTTGCTCCCAAACGATTTGCGCCATGAATCGAGTAATCACATTCGCCCGCGGCAAGCAGTCCGGGAATGTTCGTGCGCTGGTCGTAGTCGACCCACAGTCCGCCCATCGAATAATGGACGCCCGGGAAGATGCGCATCGGCACGTGACGTGGATCGTCGCCGACAAACATTTCATAGATCTCGAGGATCGCGCCTAACTTTCGATCCAGAACTTCGGCGGGAATGTGTGTCAGGTCGAGATAGACCTGGTTCTGACCACCGACACCCATGCCCTCGATGCATACCTGGAAGATCTCACGTGTCGCGATGTCGCGTGGAACGAGATTTCCGTAAGCCGGATATTTCTCCTCCAGAAAGTACCAGCGTTCGCTTTCAGGAATTGACGACGGCGAACGCGTGTCGCCTTTCTTCTGCGGCACCCAAACGCGTCCACCCTCACCGCGCGCTGATTCAGACATCAAGCGCAACTTGTCTTCGCCGGGAATGGAAGTCGGATGGACCTGGATGAACTCACCGTTGGCGTACTTCGCGCCTTGTTGGTAACAGGCGGAGACGGCGCTTCCAGTGCAAACCATTGAATTCGTCGATTTGCCGAAGATGAGTCCTGGTCCACCAGTGGCGATGATTACTGCGTCGGCGGGAAACGGCCTGAGTTCGAGCGTTTGCAGGTCCATCGCAATCAATCCACGACAAACCTCGTGATCGTCGAGCACCAGCGACATCATTTCCCAGTGCTCAAACTTGCGCACCTTTCCATTCACTTCATAACGGCGCACTTGTTCGTCGAGCGCGTAAAGCAGTTGTTGACCGGTGGACGCGCCGGCAAAAGCAGTGCGGTGATGTTTCGTGCCGCCAAAGCGACGGAAGTCGAGTAGTCCTTCGTTCGTGCGCGAGAAGGGAACACCCATGCGATCGAACAGGTAAATGATCGAAGGCGCGGCCTCGCACATCGCTTTGGCGGGAGGTTGATTCGCGAGGAAGTCGCCGCCGTAAACCGTATCGTCGAAGTGTTCCCACGTTGAGTCGCCTTCGCCTTTTGTATTGACAGCGCCGTTGATGCCGCCCTGTGCGCAAACCGAATGCGATCGTTTCACCGGCACTACTGAAAACAGATCGACCGTATGGCCCGCCTCAGCGATCTTCATGGCGGCAGCAAGACCAGCGAGCCCACCCCCGACTACAGCGATCTTTAGACCATTACTTGCCATTAATAGATGATGCCTCCTAACAGTCCGCCGGGACGTATGAAAGCGACGGCGGCGTTAATGCCAACGAGCAACAACACGACGCCGAAGGCGATGCAGGCGTAACCAGTCAAACGCTGCGCGCGCTCGCCGATCGTAATGCCCCAGTCAACGAGGAACAGCCAGATGCCGTTCGCCAGGTGCCACACCGTAGCGGTGATGCCGATCATGTAAACGATGAAGATTGGCACCATGCGAAACTCACCGGCAACAATATCAAAGGCTTTTTCAGGACTGTGGGCCACCGAAATGGTGTTGAGTCCTGGAATCATGCCAAAGCGGAAGTTAAGCACGTGAAAAGTTATGAAGAAGAATAGAATGACGCCCGTGATTCGTTGGATCAGGTAGAACCAGTTGCGCGGATACGGGTAAGCGAGATTGTTTGGCCGTGCTTCCCACGTGATCACCAACCCATAGACTGCGTGATAGATGAGCGGTATAAAGATGCCGCCGATTTCGACGAAAAGAATGTAAGGAATCGATTGCAGGTCGTCGACAGCGCTGTTGAAATCACCCGGCCCGGTCAGTGCCTTCGAGTTCGTGTAAAAGTGTTCTAAAAGGAAAATTGCAAGCGGGAAAATACCGGAAAGCTGATGCAGCTTGCGCAGAACAAAGGTCCTGCTCAAACGAATAGCCAAGAATGCGCTCCTTTGTAGTTATGCTTGAACATCGACGCGAGTCGAGTTTGATCAGGCAGGTTGTAAACGAGTCTGTACAGAGCAACTAAATTATATTGAGAAGTTGACGAAATGCAAAACAACGACCTCTGCGCACATTCGCTGACAGAACTCGCTGAATTGATTCAAAAGCGAGAAGTGTCGGCAGTTGAGGTGGTCGAAGCGCACCTGGAGCAGATTGAACGTTTGAACCCGGCGCTGAACGCGTTTGTGACGCTGGCGTCGGACGCGATTGAAAGGGCGCGCGAAGCACGCGGCGACCTTTGCGGTTTACCAATCACGATCAAAGACACTATCGAAACCGCTGGTTTGCGAACAACAAGTGGTTCGAAGCTGCGGGCCGATTACGTGCCCGAACACGATGCGCCGGCAGTTGCTCGTTTAAAAGCTGCGGGCGCCGTCATTCTGGGAAAGACGAACGCCGCTGAAATGGCGATGGACTACAACGCGGACAATCCCGTTTTTGGCCGTACGGTTCATCCGATGGATCCCAAACTCACACCTGGCGGATCGAGTGGCGGTGAAGCAGTTGCGATTGCAACGCACATGTCGCCCGGTGGATTGGGCAGCGATCTGGCTGGTTCGATTCGTATACCCGCGCATTTCTGTGGTGTGGCTGGATTGAAGCCAGGTACCGGGCGCGTGCCGGGTGAAGGACAGTTTCCACCGAGCATTGGGCCATATGGGCTCGGAGCGGTTATTGGACCACTCGCGCGATGTGTCGCCGACTTGCGCTTGTTGTTTAGAGTGCTTGTTGGCGAGGAAGAGCGAGACACGGATTTAAGCAAATCGCGCTTCGCGTGGTATGCGGATGATGGCGTTATTCCGGTGACGGATGAGACTCGGAGCGCGGTGCGGAATGCGGCGAGGGCGTTAGCCGATGCCGGACTGATCTGTGAAGAGCGCGTTCCGCCACACGTTGAACGCGGCAACGAGTTATGGCTGAAACTGTTTTCACGTGCTTCGGTAGTCCAACTCCGGCATGTTTACGCGGGACGTGAAACTGAAGGCGGCTCATTTGTGAGCTGGCGCTTGAGTACAGCGGGCGATACGCCGCCAACGTCTTTAGATGAGTACATTGCCAACTGGATGGAACGCGATCGTTTGCGTGAAGAGTTGTTGAGCTGGATGAAGACGACTCCGATCATCGTCGCACCCGTGGGCGCCACGCCTGCGTACGAACACGACACATTGAAAGTGACTGTGCAGGGTACAACCATGGGAACATTCCGCGCCTTCAGCTATGCCCAGGCATTCAACGTCTTCGACTTGCCGGTCGTAACTGTTCCTGCAGGTCGTTCCAAAGAGGGGCTTCCAATCGGGGTACAGATCGTGGGACGTCCGTTTGCGGAAGAGATGGTCCTGGCGGCGGCGGAGATTGTCGAGCAAGTATATAATCCGTGAAATCTGTGGAAAGGAATTTCGATCATGGAACTACTGGCTCCAATTCTGTTGGTGGGTTTCTTCGCCATCGTGTTGTTTGTGATCGCGGCAAAAACGATCAGGATTGTGCCGCAAGCGACCGTTCTATTGGTTGAGCGTCTCGGCAGATTCAACAAGATCGCGGATCGCGGGCTCCACGTGCTGATTCCGTTTTTAGACAAGCCGCGTGCTGTCAACTGGACCAACACCCGCGCTGGTTTGACCTTGATCGATTTGCGCGAACAGTACATTGATTTGCCGCCGCAGCCAGTAATTACCCGCGACAACGTGACGATTCATGTCGACTCCGTGGTGTACTGGCAGATCACCGACGCCGTAAAGGCCGTTTACGAGATGACCGATCTGATCGGCGGCATCATGCAGCTCACCATTACCGGCATGCGCGCGGTGATGGGCGACATGGATCTGGACCACACGCTGTCGCAACGCGATCAGATCAACGCGAAACTCCGGATCATTCTTGATGAAGCAACTGACAAGTGGGGCGTGAAAGTGACTCGCGTTGACGTCAAGAACATCAATCCGCCGGAAGACGTGCGCATCACGATGGAGAAAC
>DASZDV010000115.1:0-1637 GCA_035941575.1 Pyrinomonadaceae bacterium | reverse complement strand
CACCCCCGACAGGACTGCGCGAAGCGATGGGTGGTGGTGCAGTCGGGAATTGCGCTCGATTGCTGTGGCCGCGAACTCATCGTTCCGTGTGAACAGCCTTTTGAGCTGCCACTTCCCCGCGAGGAGGAACCGGCAAACGGTTATGAGAAGGAAAAGACCGAGGCGGCGGCGTTGCGACCACGCAAACCTCTTCCCCACGAAGAGGCCGAGCCTGCGAGTGACTATTCCGGCGAAACCGATCTTCCGTTTCTATTGGTCTTGCGCTATGTCGAAGAAGAGATCGAGCGCGTGCCGGCGCTCTTCAGCGAGGGTGAATGTGACCCGTCGCGAAAAGAAGCAAACCGGATTCGGGAAACGGCCGTGCTGGATGTGGTGCGACTGGATGACGTCGAAGGAAACTGCTGGGTCAATCCCGAAGGCGATCCTGATACGCCTTGTCGCGACGATTGCGGTGACGTGATTCCCGGTCCGGGACGATCTTGTCTGCAGCCGCTCTGCCCATGCGGCGACGTCGTTCCGCTGGCGCTGATTACCGCGAGCGATGATCCGGACAAGCCTTTCGAAATCGACTTGAAAGGGCGTCGAAACCTGCCAACTCCGCCTGAGTATTTGACCCACATCGTCGATACGAACTGGAACCATGGCGAGGAAGTTACGCTGAGCACAATCAACGACGACTGGAACCGTCAGCTGGTCGTGACTTTTGATCGGAAACTGCTGCCGGCTGACGGTGAAAAGACCGGCATTGGTCCGATTACTTTCCTGGTCCAATACGGTGGCGTTCAGCAAGCCGTCGAATTCCTGCCCTACGACGGCGACAATCCACCTGTTTTAGACGGCGACTGCAAAGCCGTCTTTACGATCGATTCTGATTACATCCGCACAGGCCGTGCCCGCCGCGGAAACACCATCGTCGACAACGTCGTGTATGTGACGTTGAAGTGCGATTTTATTCTTGACTGTCATAACAATCCGGTTGACGGCGATTTTCTGCGCGCGCGGTTCCCGACGGGGAATGGTGTGCCCGGCGGCGTCTTCGAGAGTTGGTTCCGCGTCGTTCATGAAAGCTCAAACGAATACGGAAACCGGTCCGAAGGCCGAGAGGAGGACTAGATGGCCACGACAATCAAAAGCCTGACCGTGCCGGTCAGAGAGAAAGCCAAGCATGATTGCCAATGCGGCTGTGCATCCTGCGAGGGCACGTGCTGCAGTCTCGATTGCATCGTCAAGCCGCGTTTTTTCTGCGGCCAGCTTCTCACCGACGCTGATCTTTCAGCGATGCTCAAATGGGCGCGCGATCGGTTTGGACTGAGCCGGTATCGTCACGGTTGGGGAGTTGTGTGCGGACTCGACGTGCGCTGTGATCCGCAGGCGCCCAACAGCGTGGTTGTCACGCCGGGTTATGCCGTCAGTTGTTGTGGCGACGACATCATCGTGTGCGAAACCGCGACGCTGGATCTGAAAGGCGCGTGCCGGGAAGAAGAAGATCCGTGCGCGGATCTGCGCCGCGAACGTGATTCGTGGAATCAACTGACAGCAGGCAACAAGATCGGTGGAAGTATTGGGGACGCGATCGGCCGGACCCGAGGCGGGGAACTAAGCGGCGGTGGAACTCGTGGCGAGATCTCCGAAGAGGA
>DASZDV010000114.1:0-4272 GCA_035941575.1 Pyrinomonadaceae bacterium | reverse complement strand
TCGACAATGCGCATCTCTTCCTGGGCACGCGCCGTGTCTTTCAAACGCGCATAGAGCAGCGCGAGGTTGTAGTGCGCCTTCGGTTCTTCGGGATCGAGTTTTACTGCTGTTTCCAACTCTTCCTTGGCGCGCGGATAGTTTCGCAGCTTGATATAACTCGAACCCAGTGCGATCCGCGCGTGAGCGTAGTTCGGAAGTTTTTGTACTGCTTTCTCAAAAAGCGCGATGGCCTTCGCATCGTCGTTCTGTTCCTGGGCGACCAGTCCGAGGTAATAAAAAACTTCCGGCATCGGCGCCGGTGATCGAGCACTCTTCTCAAGCCATAAGCGCGCGTCGTCGTATTTCTTCTGGTTCAGCAGTACGTAACCAAGATGGACCTGCGCCTGTTCGCTGTTTGGCTGGAGTTGAATCAAACGGCGAAAGATTTTTTCCGCTTCGAAGAGATCGCCTTTTTTGAGCCACGCGATACCGAGAGTCAATAGATACGCAGGTTCGTTTGGCCGCAGCTTTAATGCATTTTCGATCGCTGCCTTAGCGGCGTCAGCCATGCCCGCTTGCAGCGCGATCATTGCAAACTTGTAAAGAAACTCGGGAGACCGAGAATCTGTCGAGAGCGTGGCAACGCGCGTCAGGTAGAGTGTGGCTTCTTTGATCTCACCCTTGAGCCGCGAGATTTGCGCGAGACCAAGCAATGCGGCAGCGTTGTCGAGCCGGCCATTGAGTGCGAGTAAGTATTGTTCTTCGGCCTCCGCGAGTTCGTTGTTGGCGAGATGCGCATCACCGAGGACCACCAAAGCTTCTTCGTTGGCGGGTTCACTGAGCAGGACTTCTTTCAGTTGGACCATCGCTTTGGCCGGCTGGCGTCTTTGTAGATAAAGGTAAGCGAGATTCATTCGCGCGCCGGAGTAACGCGGATCGTTCACAACCGCGCGGACGAAGAGAGTTTCTGCTTCATCGAAGCGGCCTTGTTTAGCGCGAATCGTACCGAGGAGATTTAACGCTACAGCCTGGTTTGGTTGCGATCGCAGGACAGCCGCTAACTGACGCTCCGCTTCAACAGTCTTGTTTTCGCGGATAAGCGTAGCAACATGCTCTAAGCGTGCGACGTCCTGCGCCACGACGGTAACCACGAAGACCAAGGTCACGGCTATTAAAAACACCGATTTTCGCGGATTTAATCGGATTGCTTAAACTCCTTCTCGTCTACCTTACCCTGACCTTCCTTGATCATGATGACCCTGTTGACTCCTACGTCCGTGATTTTGTCAACGGCACCGCTCGGCCAGCGAACTTCGATCAGATCGATTTTCGTTCGTTTTTCCAACCCGAAATGTAGCCGTAAGTCACTTTGCGAAATGTAACTGTCGCCACTTCGGACTTCGTCCACTTGCGTCAGGTCGCCGGCAACCACTTTCACGCGCGCGCCGATTCCACTGCGATTACTCTTCGTGCCGATCGTCTTTATGACAATAGAATTATTCGCGTTTCCACCGTCGTTTCGCAATAGCTGTGGCGGGCCGTCGAGATCGGCAACCAGCAGATCGACGTCGCCGTCGTTATCGATATCGCCAAACGCGACGCCGCGGCTCGCGCGGGTTTCCGTCAGTATCGTGCCGAACTCTGCCGACACTTCGGTGAACGTTCCATCACGATTGTTCCTGTGAAGCAAGCGCGGTTGACGATAACTCGGAAGCTGCGGATAAACGTGCCCGTTAGCTACAAAAATATCCACCCAGCCGTCGTTGTCGTAATCAAAAAACTTCGTGCCCCAACCGACGTGCGGCAGACTCAGCGCCGCGACTTTCGCCGCGTAGGAGACGTCGGTGAAAGAGTTTGGCGCATCGTTGTGATAGAGCGTGTTGTATTCATCGGCAAAGTTCGTCACGAATAGATCCATTTTGCCGTCGTGATCGTAATCGCCGGCAGTCACACCCATGCAGCCTTGTTCACTGCCGTTCTCGTTCACCGCGGTGCCGGCGTTGAAACCGATCTCCTTGAAAGTGCCGTTCCCGTTATTGCGGTAGTGAAAGTTCGGCGTTGAGTCGTTTGCGACGAAGATGTCGATCCAACCGTCGTCGTCGAAGTCACTCGTCATCACGCCAAGACCATAGAAGCCGTCGGGGTCGGCTACGCCTGCCGTCTTGGTGACGTCAGTGAACGTCCCGTCGCCGTTGTTGCGGAAAAGTGAATCGCCGGCGCCCTTTAGTCCACGTGGTCCACACTGCACCGGAATCGATTTGTACTGGCACGTTTGGCCCTGACCAAACTCAGGTAGATTGTTAATGTCGAAGTCGACGTAGTTGGCGATAAAGAGATCGAGATCTCCGTCGCGATCGTAGTCGAGAAACGAGGCGCCGGTGGACCAACGTGGGTCGCTTACGCCGGCCTTGTTCGTAACGTCGGTGAACGTGCCATTACCGTTGTTCTTGAACAGGTGATCCGGGCCCAGACAGGTCACGAAAAGATCCTCGAAGCCGTCGTTGTTGTAATCGCCAACGGCTACACCCATGCCCCAACCGATATCACTGACACCTGCTTTCACTCCAACCTCGGTGAACTTTCCGCCGCCATCGTTGCGATACAACTCGCTCTTCGTTTTCCCTTTCGACTTCACCAGATCGACGGTCAGGGAGTTGACGAGGTAGATGTCGAGGTCGCCGTCGTTGTCGTAATCAAAGAGCGCGACTCCGCCACTCATCGACTCGACAATGTATTTTTTCTCAGGAGAGGCGACGTGGTTGAAAGTGATCCCGGCTGAGGCCGTAATGTCTGCAAACTGAACCGGCACAGATACCTTCACGACCACCTTCTTCTCTTCTGTCACGACCACCTTCTTGGTCTCTTTCTTGATCTGCGTCTGCTGGACAGATTGGGCCATGCCTGCGGGAAAGAAAAGCGAAAGCAGCAGGAGAACTGTGAACGCCAGACGAGTCATCAATTACCCTTGGTCCGTGCCTTCTCTTTTAGTTCGCGTGAGATTTCGAGTTGGCTTTCGCCTTCCTTTTTGCGCCCGGCAGCAATGTAAGCGCGGCCCAACTGGTAATGAACGTGCGCCTGATTGGGTTTGAGTTTTGCCGCAGTTTCGAGGTTCTCAACGCTGGCCGCAACATCGCCCTTTTGCAACAGCGCTTTCCCGAGTTCGTAGTAAGCGTCAGCGAACTCGGGCCGCTCGCGAATGACTTCGCGCATCAGCTTGACACCCTGATCCGTCTGTTGTTGGGCCAACATGACAAACCCGAGATGATACTTCGCTTGCAGATCGTTCGGATTCAACGCCAGCTCGCTCTGAAACTCTTTCGCGGCCAGATCCATTTTGCCGTCTTTGAGGTGAATCAAGCCGGCGTAGAAATGAGCGAGCGCAACTTTGTCGTCGAGCGCGAGTGCGTTGCGGAGTTCTTCGAGAGCTTTGGCAGTATCGCCGCGTTCGTAATTCGCCTGGCTTAACAGAATGTGGACCTGCGGACTCTTGCCGCCAACGAGGACCATCTGTTCGATAGCGCGCGTCGCTGCCTCGATCTTGCCGTCCTTCAGTAATGAAAGCGCGTACGGATAATAAAGTGCGGCGTCCTGAGTCTTCACCGCGATCACTTGCTGGAGAAGCTCTGACGCTCTGGCATAGTTCTGAACCGTGAAATAACTCAAACCCAGCAACTGTTTGATACTTATGTTGTTTGGATCCACTTTCAGTTCGTTTTCGAGTGCCGGTATGGCGTCTTTGTAGTTTTCGGATCTGTAGTAAGCAAGACCGAGATTGTAGTTGAGGCCTGCCTGGTTCGGATTTAACTTTGCCGCCTGCGCGAACTGCGCTGCGGCTTCGCGATAGTCCTGTTGTTCGGCGCGCAGCAAACCAATACTGTTGTGCGCCGCGGCGGCAACTTTCGCAAACAACGTCTCGTCGGTCTTAAGTTTCTCGATCGTCTTCAAGTCGACCGCGACAGGTTCCGCGACTACACCCTCCGCTCGCACCAATTCTTTGCCTTCCTGACCCGGCGGTGCATTGCCACTTAGAAATGCCCCAACCTTTTTCTCGTCCATCTTGAAGCCTTTCGACTTCAGTTCGGCAGACGTTTGCAGTTCTTTCTCGCCCTCGGCAGTGCGGCCCACTTTCATCAACGATTGGCCCAGGCGGTAATGCGCCGTCGTGACCTGATAATCGTTGTGCTCGAGGGATGGGTTCAGCGCGATAGTCTTTTGCAACACTTCAACGGCCTGCTGGTGTTTTCCCGCACCCTGATACGCCTGGCCCAAATGAAAATATGGATCGGGATTATT
>DASZDV010000113.1:0-6064 GCA_035941575.1 Pyrinomonadaceae bacterium | reverse complement strand
GGCGCGCCGTTTACCCATGACTTCATCGAATTGTTCAACCGCGGTGTCACTCCAGTAAATCTCTCGGGTTGGTCCGTCCAGTACCAATCCGCCACTGGGACGGGAACGTGGCAGGTGACTCCGCTCAACGGATCGATTGCTCCCGGCGGCTATTATCTGGTTCAGGAAGCCTCAAACGCAGCCGTCGGTAGTCCATTACCAACACCGGATGCCACAGGTACGATCGCAATGGCGGCAGGCGCAGGAAAGGTTGCACTCACGAGTACGACCACACCATTCAACGGCCACTGCGCTTCCTGCGCGATCGATATGGTCGGTTACGGCACCACCGCGAGTTGTTTCGAAGGTGCTGGTCCAACTGCAAACACCAGCAACACGACCGCGGCGTTGCGCAAACGCGGCGGCTGCTTCGATTCGAATAACAACAACACCGACTTCGCCGTCGGTGCACCAGCTCCACGCAACACTTCATCCCAGACGAACAGTTGCCAGGCAATCTCGCTGAACATCCATGACATTCAGGGCAACGGCGCAGCCACGCCTTATGCCGGTCAGTTCGTCAGCACGAGCGGTATCGTTACCGCACTCAAGAGCAACGGTTTCTTCCTGCAAAATCTGGCGGCGAACTACGACCTGGACGACGCTACGTCTGAAGCGCTGTTCGTCTTCACTTCCAGCGCTCCAACAGTTGCAGCGGGAGACGCAGTTTCAATTCTCGGTACACCCACAGAGTTCTTTAACCTTACGCAAGTCGAAAGCACATTGCCCGGCGACGTGACAGTCACCACTTCCGGAATTCCGTTGCCGGCTGCGGTGACGCTTACCACAACCATTCTCAACGCCGCGGGTACGCCCGATCAGCTCGAGCGCTTCGAAGGCATGCGTATGCACGCCGACACGCTCGTGTCTGTCGCGCCGACAAACGAGTTTGGCGAGACGTTCACGGTGCTCGACGGAGTGGCACGTCCGCTGCGCGAGCCAGGTATTGAATTCGGCTTACCGGTTCCGCCGGACCCGACGTCCGGTGTGCCCGACTGCTGCATTCCTATCTGGGACAAGAATCCTGAACGCATCATGATCGATAGCGACGGGCTCGCCGGTTCCAGCCCGATGTCCGTCACTTCAAACGTGACGATCTCAAACGTCACTGGACCACTCGATTTCACGTTCGGTGATTACAAGATCGATCCCGAAACACCGCCAACGCATTCCGCTAACATGAGCGCCGTTCCGGTGCCGACACCCGCAGCCGGTGAATTCACAGTAGCCGGTTACAACATCGAAAACTTCAACAACAACGCCACGCAACGTCAAAAGGCCGCACTCGCCATTCGCGACGTGCTGCATTTGCCCGACGTGATTGGCACGATCGAGATCTTCGAACTGACAGGCTTACAAGCACTCGCTACGGAGATCGAAGCCATCTCAGGTGTTCACTACGAAGCCCGTTTGATCGAAGCTGACGGCAACCCCGGCGACGCCGACCAGGACGTGGGATTTTTGATCAAGACGTCTCGCGTCCAAATCGACAGTGTGACGCAGATTGAGAAAGCCGGCTGCAACGGTCAACCCGCGAATTGCAACACTTTCACCGATCCCAACACGGGGAATCCGGCATTGCTGAACGATCGTCCGCCGCTCGTATTGCGTGCGACCGTCGACGCTGCAACTCTCAACCCGCGACAGATAATCATCGTTGTGAATCACCTGCGATCGTTCATCGATATCGAACTCGTTACCGGTGAAGGTCCGCGCGTCCGCGCCAAGCGCAAAGCTCAAGGCGAGTTCCTCGCGGATCTGTTGCAGGACTTACAAACGGACAATCCCGGAATCCCTGTCATGTCGATCGGCGACTACAACGCGTACCAATTCAACGATGGCTACACCGATCCGGTCGCGACGGCCAAAGGCTCGCCAACGGCGGATGATGAAATCGTGGTTGACCAAAGTCCAGATCTCGTCAATCCAAACTTCATCAACCTAACGGATACGCTGCCGTCCGATCAGCGGTACAGCTTCATCTTCCAAGGCACGCCGCAGGCAATCGATCACATGCTGTTGAATACGGTTGCGGCTTCGTACGTTCAGCGTTATCACATCGCGCGCAACAACTCCGATTTTCCGGAGGTCCCCGGCTCGTTGTTCGCCACCAACGCAGCTCGGCCTGAACGAAACTCTGACCACGACATGCCGGTCGCATACTTGAAGTTCCCGAACGCGCCGACAACGACAACCGTTTCGGATGCGACGGCTGTGTTCAGTCCGACTAATCAGACTGTGGTACTCAGCGCAAACGTCACGACTGCAGCAGGAACCGTGAATGAAGGCACTGTGACGTTTACGGTTACTGACGCCAGTAACAACGTCATCGGCTCGCCTGTAGTGGGAAATGTTTCTGGTGGAGTCGCAACTGCGAACTACACTCTGCCGGGCGGGACCACACCGCAGGCACTCACGATCACCGGCCAGTTCAGCGGAGGAACATTCACCGCGCCAAGTTCGGACACGGCCACGTTGAGTGTAACCTTCAACATCTGTCTGCTCTACGATCCGACAAAGGCTGTTAAGAAAGGAGCGACCTATCCGATTAAGCTTCAGCTCTGCGACATCAACGGCAACAACGTGTCGTCTGCGGGCACGGTTCTTCACGCTGTCAGCGTGCGCCAAGTCTCGAGCACGTCGGATGGTGATGTTATCGCCACAGGCAATGCGAATGCGGATAACAACTTCCGCTTCGACACTAGTTACTACATCTACAACCTGAAGACTGCCGGGCTCGGTACCGGCACCTACAATCTCTACTTCACAGCAGGGAGTGATCCCGTCACACACACGGTTCAATTCCAGGTGAAGTAGGACCACCTTTAACGCGCAAAGAAGGCCGTCTCAAGGCGGCCTTCTTTGTGTCATCTCCGGCTTTCTTACGTGGCAATGTGACCGAACCGAAGTCACCCTGACCAGAATCCTGTCACCCGCAAAATAAAGGCTTTTTTGGTTATTGACCCGCCATTCGCGGAACTGGTAAAAGCTTGAATTGGCCCTTACCGGCCCATGTTTGTCCCGCCGGTATCCCTCTCCAAAATTACCTCAAACGTCACGCTTGTTTTGGGAGGAATACCCACATGTTCGCGCGTAAGCTTCGGCTTCCCCTAAGTCGCACTCGCCGCCAAAGAACCGGTAGGCCAGCACTCGTCCGCACGTGGCGATTAGTAACGATCGTCGTGGTCGTTGCACTCGTCTCGGTCTATGTCGCGTTTGCCTCGATCTCTCTTTCAACGTCTGTCGCTTACACGCAGAACTTCGGCAGCATGGGCATTCCCGTGACGAACCCTGCGCCGTCGAACCTGCCTGCTGATTTCCGCGTGGAGACAATCTCCGCCGTCCGCACTCTCGGTTCATTCGGTTCGGGCGCCGTTACAACAGCGCGCGTCGGTGGCGCGAACGTATCAACCACTGCGGCAAACGGTAGTTATAATTTCGGCGCCGGTACTACTACATTAGGTAATTCCGATCGCGCGGCCGGCTTCATCTCCTCGGGCACCTCGACGATGAGCGGCAACCTCTATGCCGAGCTCGTCAACAATACGGGCAGCCAACTTTCTGGATTGCTGATCTCCTACGACGTCGAGAAATATCGCAACGGCTCAAACCCGGCCGGGTTTCGTTATCAACTCTTTTATTCGTTCAACGGCTCGACATGGACCAACGCTGGTCCAGACTTCATGACCAGCTTCGCCCCCGACGCGGACAATAACGGATTCGCAACTGCGCCCGGAGCGACCGTGCCGGTTACGAACAAGACGTTGAACGTCTCAATTCCGAGTGGCTCCAGTTTCTTTGTCGCCTGGAATTATTCTGTTACTACCGGATCCACCACCACAAACGCACAGGCATTGGCGATCGACAACGTTTCGATCCTTGGTCTTAGCGCCGCCGGCGCGACGAATCCGTCAGGCGTGGGCAATGCCAACCCATCCTCCGTGCTCGCAGGCAACTCAACGCTGCTGACTGTTGCCGTCACGCCCGGCACAAACCCAACGAGCACCGCGCACTCGGTCAGCGCTGATCTGAGTACGATCGGCGGCAGCGCAACGCAACAGTTTTTCGACAACGGCACGAACGGCGACGTGACTGCCGGAGACAACGTCTTCTCGTTCAACGCAACCGTTGCGAGCGGCACCATCGGCGGAAATAAATCGCTGCCGTTCACGATCACCGAAACGAGTCCGCTTTCGCGCACAGGCACCGGCTCGATAGCGCTCTTCGTTCCCAGTCCTACGAATCCGACAGGCACAGGTGCGGCAAATCCAAACTCCGTACTGCCCGGCGAGTCGTCGCTGTTGACTGTGACCGTCACACCCGGCACCAATCCACCGAGCAGCGGTTTAAGTGTGACAGCAGATCTCTCGAGCATCGGCGGGTCTGCGAGCCAGCAGTTCTTCGACGACGGCGTTAGCGGCGGCGATACCGTCGCGGGTAACAACGTCTTTACTTACTTTGCGACTGTTTCGGCGCTTACGTCACCAGGTGCGAAGTCACTTCCCTTCTCGATCAGCGACGCACAATCGCGTACCGGCAGCGGCTCGATCAGTTTGACTGTTCAACAACCGCCTCCGCCGGTGGACCACCTCGTCATCAGTCAACTTTACGGCGGTGGCGGAAACTCGGGCGCGACGCTTAGCAACGATTACGTCGAGATCTATAACCCGACCGGCATCTCGTTCAATCTCGCTGGATGGTCGCTGCAATACGCATCAGCGGCCGGAACGAGTTGGACCAACAAACAACCCCTCGGCGGCACTATCGCTCCGGGCGAATACTTCCTCGTGCAGTTCGCATCAGGTGGCGCCAACGGCGCACCGCTGCCGGTTTCACCGAATATCGCCGGCGACATCAACATGAGCGCCACAACCGGCAAGATCGCGCTCGTCAGCAATTCGATTTCGCTGAGCGGCAGTTGTCCAAACGGCAGCGATCCGGACATCGTCGACTTCCTCGGTTACGGTTCGTCTGCGAGTTGTTTTGAAGGTACAACGCGTGCGCCAGCGCCAAACAATACAAACGCGTTGTTCCGCAAGTCGAATGGCACTCAGGATACAAACCAGAACGGCACTGACTTCCAGACCGGCGCGCCAAATCCGCGCCGCACTGCGCCGATCGTTGAGCTTGGTCCATGGGTCGCAGGCACCGATCCGATCTCTGACGGTTTCAACGTCCCGTACGACGCAACGATCACCATCGATTTCAGTGAACCGGTTGATGTAGCCGGCTCTTGGTTCGACGTCACCTGTACAAACTCAGGCTCGCACAACAGCGCGACTGTTGCTTCCTACAACGGTGCGAAGGGCTATCACATCACGCCAAACAGCGGCTTCCAGTTTGGCGAGCAGTGCACCGTTACGATCGTTCACACAAACGTTCACGATCAGGATCTGGACGACAGCGAACCAAACACCGATACGCTCTTTGCGGATCATGTTTGGACGTTCACGGTCGTAGCCGCAGGCGCACCCGCGCCACATCCTGCGAGCGTTCATTTGACGTTTGGCAATCCATCGAACGCGGTCGCGGATCTGCTGCAACCGAACAACTACCTGATGGAGAAACCTTCGTTCTCGCTCTCTTACAACCGAGATAAGGGAACGCCAAACTGGGTCAGTTGGCATTTAGAGACAGCGTGGACTGGAAGTTTGTCTCGCACGGACACCTTCCGCGCGGATCCGGCTGTTTCGCCCGATTGGTATCGAGTGCAGTCGACCGACTACTTCGCTTCAGGTTTCGATCGCGGTCACATGACACCGAACGCCGACCGCGACAATCCGGCGTCGATACCTTTGAACCAGGAAACGTTCTTGATGTCGAACATGGTGCCGCAAGCTCCAAACAACAATCAGGGACCATGGGCGGATTTGGAGGCCTACCTGCGCACGCTACTGGCGGCGAATGAGGTTTACGTTATCTCTGGTCCAGCGGGTGTTGGTGGTTCAGGCGACAATGGATCAGCAAATACGATTGCGAATGGGCACGTGACTGTTCCGGCTTACACGTGGAAGGTTGCGTTGGT
>DASZDV010000112.1:0-6213 GCA_035941575.1 Pyrinomonadaceae bacterium | reverse complement strand
CTCGCCGTTGTCGTACCACATCCTGCCGTACTGTGAGGTCCCGACGTTCCATTTCTTGTCAGTGAAATCGTCGATAAGCGGGCCAGTGGAAGCCACGTTGGCGTTGGTGTTGGTGTTGGTGTTTGAGACGTTTGCGTTAGCCGTGACGTTCGCGTTGCGATTAACGTTACTGTTTGCGTTGATATTGCTGTTTGAAGGACTCATGCTCGCGAGCGCAATCAGCATTACGACTAATCCGGCCCCAATCACGACCAGGGCCGCAAATCCACCGAGGATCCACCAGATTGCGTTCGACTTCTTGCGTGGCGGTTGAGTCCACGGTTGCGGCGGTGGTGAAGGCGGTGGCGTCGGCCGCCCAGGCGGTGGTGGCGTTGCCAGCGCCGGACGATAGATCTCCGTGGGCGGTGGTTCCGCAGTATCTCTCGGCGACGGATATCTGATCGTCGCGTTTGGATCGGGTCCACCAGGGGCGTCGGTGGTAAGTGGAGTACCGTCCTCCAAACAGAAGTTCAGGGAGAGATCTGTATAGGTGCGATTACACGTCGGGCAGCGCTTCATCGCGGCACAGCTTATAAGAAAAGTTCAAATTCTCTCAAGGGGTAATGCGTGTGCCGCACCGTCCACAGAATTTCGTGCCGGCGGGATAACTGGTCTTGCACGTGCGGCAAAAGACTTCCACCGGTCTTGGCGCGCGCCATTCGAGCGCGGGATTGCCCAGTGGAATGCCGCAACGGCCGCAGAATTTTGTATTCGTGTAATAGACGGTGCCGCATCGTGAACAAGTGTTTCCGCTCTGACTTGCACCTACGGATTGAGCGGTTGTGGCGTGGAGCTCGCCTGAAACAGGTTCAAACGTTGTGTTGCCGCAACGCCCGCAGAACTTGACGCCTTCCGCAAAACGCGAATGACATCTGGTACACATCACCACGACCAACGTTGTCGAGTTTACGCCGTGTTTGCTGTCGAGACTGCCGCCGCGCGACGGTGTTAATTGATTACTCGAGGCTCCAATCTTCAGTTGCGCTTCAATGATCTGTTCTGCGATGTCGCTGCGAATCTCGATTACGCGTTCGTCGTCGGGTTCACCTGATTTCGACACACGCAAGACGTGTTGTCCGGGCGCAAGCGAAGTGAGAATCACTCTCCCCGAGCGGCCGACGCTGCCGTAACGTTCATCGTCAACATAAACTTCAGCACCTGACGGCGCCATGATCACGAGCCGCGAATCACCGCGCTTGAGTGCGCCGGAATCTAACGAGGCCGCAGACACAAAACTCTCGAGCCATTCCGACGCAGTGGCCGGACGATCGGCTGGTTCTTTCGCCAGCGCCTTCATGATCGCCGTATCTAATTGATCATTCACGTCGGAACGCAAGCTCGACAACGCAGGAGGCGCCTGCGTTAACTTCTGCGCGATCAGTTGCGTGATGTTGCCGGTGAAGGGCGGGCGGCCCCCGAGCATGTGATAGGCGATTGTGCCCAACGCGTAAATATCGGCGCGCGCGTCGAGTTGTGCATCAGCCTGCATTTGTTCGGGCGCCATATACTCAGGCGTGCCGATGATTCCTCGCGATGCTGGACCACTGCCGGAAGTGAGATCTGAACGGTCAGCGTTCACGATCTTGGCTAGTCCGAAGTCACCGACCTTAACAAAACCGTCGTCACCGGTGACTTTTCGTTTTTGCTGCATCAGGAAAATGTTTGCCGGTTTCAAATCGCGATGAAGAATGCCTTCGTCGTGTGCGGCCTCTACGCCGGCCACGACCTGCCGCATAATGCTTGCGGCTCGCTGCGGGCTTACTGTTCCTTCGCGCCGCAACAGTTGGTAGAGCGTTTCGCCTTCGACGTATTCCATCACCAGAAAGAACACGCCGTCAGACGTTTGACCAAAGTCTGTGACGCCGACGACGTTCTGATGACGAATCGACGCTGCCGCACGCGCCTCGCGTTCGAAACGCGCGATTGCTTCACCGTCTTGCAAATCTTCGTCGCTAAGAATGTCTGGTCTAACTGTTTTAACTGCAACCTGGCGCGTCATGAGGTTCTGGTCACGTGCAAGATAAACCTGGCCCATCGCGCCGCGACCGAGGCGTTTCTCGAGCAGGTAACGTGAGGCTAACAAGCGCGGGCCCGGAAGAGTTGCCTTGGTGTTCGACTGATCCTGCGGACACAACTCGACGTCGTCTTCGTAGCAAACTTCGCAACGGGGGCACTCGCGCATGGTTCAGTTTCGTTTCGCTTGCTGTGGATTGTTTTAAGCTGCGGCCGGGACTTCAGAACAACACGCGGCGCAACGCTTCGCGCCTAACGGGATCGCTGTCAGGCAGTACGGACAATCCTTTGTGTTTGGCGGTGCCGGTGGCGCGGCGCGCAAACGATTCACTGCTTTAATTACCAGGAAGACTATGAAGGCGATGATCAGGAAGCTCACTACGTCGTTGAGAAACGATCCGTACGCGATAACGGGCAGTCCTTTTAATTGTGCGTCAGCGAGTGATGCAGGGCGCTGTCCGGATAGATCGATGAACAGGTTGGAAAAGTCAGCCTTGCCGAGCAGCATCCCGATCGGCGGCATGATGATGCCTTCGACAAACGAGGTAATGATGCGTCCGAAGGCAGCGCCGATAACTACTGCGACCGCCAGGTCGACAACGTTCCCACGCGCGATGAACTCTTTGAATTCTCTTAGCATGTGACTACCTCCTTAGTGGCAGTTTTGGGCCAACTTGAATCCTGTCCCTTCTTCGGTGGCGTTGAACACCGTCGTTTATATCTTTACTGCTGACACTGATACCTCGTTAGTGACAATTCTTGGCCAACTTGAATCCCGCTTTCTCCGCTTCCTCGGCAGTCTTGAAGGCGATTCGGTTGGCTTCGGTGATCTCTCTTGCTGGACGGCAACCGTTTGGATAGTAGGTCTTTGTCTGCTTGTCAGCAACGATGTCAGGAGTTGGTTCGGCGGCCTGGGTGGTTGCGGCGGCTTCGACGAGTGAGTCCTGTTCCTCTTTTTCCTGCCGTCGCACGGCAACAGTGTCTTCAGCGCTCATATCAAGCAAACGCAAACTTGGACCACCGGCGAGCGTCGCCACGATCACTTGGAAACCATCACAACGCATCTGCTGACCGCGCGATCGCCAGGACGACCAGCGCCCGTTGATTTTTAACGAGTCAGACATCAGCTTCATGAACTCATCGAGATTTTGCACTCTGTAGTTTTCGTCGAAACCGATCCAGAGAGACACTAAGCGATCGTCGAGCAGGTCGAGCGAGATGCTGCGCACGCCTTCGTATTTCTTCTGATCGATCTTCGGGTCGAAATGTGGATTGATCGTTGTCTTGGCAACGCCGAAGTGATCAGCTTTTGGAAAGACAGCCGGCGGCACGAGCTGTTTGATTTCGTCTTTGGTCATGCCAAGCCGAAAACCGAAGAGTTCCGGCGCGGCGGGAAGCGTCGCGATCTTTTGCGTGCACTGGGCCGAAACGCTTTGGACCATCACCGGACAAAGTATTAGCAACAGTAGTGCGGGTAGAACCGCGCGAAAGCGGGTGAGCATGGACGGGATTATACAGTTACTGGACGAGAGCGCGAACGATGCCTTCGAGGGTTGACGGTTCAAACGGCGTCGAAACGTATTCGTTGCAGCCGGCGGCGAGCGCAAGTTCGCGAAACTGGTCGGCGCCGTAGGCTGACACGGCGACGATTGGGACGGACCCGAGTTGCTTGACGGATCGGATTCGGCGAGTTGCTGCGAGGCCGTCGAGTTGAGGCATCTGGACGTCCATAATGATGAGATCCAGCGACTCTGTTTCCGCACAATTTATCGCCTGAAGCCCGTTTTCGGCTTCAATAACGCGAAATCCGCGTCGTTCAAACCAGGTGCGCAGGAGCAGACGCGTATCATCGAAGTCGTCGACTACGAGTACAGTTCGTCGGGGATCTGAGGCGCCGTTTGCAGGGTCCATTTGGTCCTGGGCATTTCTGGGGGACCATCTGGGGGATGGACCCAAGCGTAGCAAAAATCGTTGTTTTGGGGAATGGTTGCCGCGTGAAGAGAGGCCCGGACAAGGATCGATCGATTTATCGCGAAAACGTTTTGCTCCACTTTTGTCATAGCTCAATAGAAGGTGATTGAAACTGATTAGAGAAAAAGGAGATGGAGCAACATGAAGACCGTAAAACTTTTCATTAACCGGGACCCAGACTTCAGAGACTACTACCGCGTGAACGTCTTTGGCGAGGGCTTTTATGATTCAGAAGGTAAGACCGTTGGCGCCCGCGTTCGCGGCGACGATGAATGGTTCGACGACAGACTCTTTAGCCTTCCTTCGACTCACGTAATTCACGGCGGGGTTTTCGCCTTGGGCAACTACGTTCACAAAAGTCAGCTAAACGAAGACTGGGGCGAGGATGAGATCTATGCCGTTGTCGACGTGGGCGGCGACACGTTCACGACCAACACTGTGAGAGGTAACTTCTGAGTTCGCCGTCTTGCACTTTCCAGTCGCAGATGGAAAGCCTGCTGAAGCGAACTGAGCGCTGAGGATGTCGCACTCGGGATGACTCATGCTACGCGTGCTTAATGGACGCGCCGGTGAGATTATGGAGTCTCCCTAAAGCGACATACCGATGAGCGCACGTCTCGAACAGGTTTCGAAATCGAAAACTGCTATCTACGCAGCAATCGCCGGAAACGTGGCGATCGCCGTTACTAAGTTTGTCGCCGCCGCGTTTACCGGTAGTTCGGCCATGCTGTCTGAGGCGATTCATTCCGTTGTTGACACCGGCAACGGCTGCTTGATGCTGCTTGGCGTCCGGAAGAGTCGAAGACCACCCGATTCGGATCATCCATTCGGTCACGGGCATGAACTCTATTTTTGGACGTTGATAGTGGGTGTGCTCATCTTCGCCGTCGGAGGAGGCATGTCAGTTTACGAAGGCATTATGCACATCCTTCATCCAACGGTACCCGACAATCCGGTGTGGAGTTATTCGGTGCTTGGTGTCGCGGCTGCGTTCGAGGGCACGACCTGGTTGTTTGGATGGAAGGCATTCAATGTCGAACGCGGACGCAAAGGTATTCTCGAAACAATCCACGACACTAAAGATCCAACCAGTTTCACAGTGGTGCTCGAAGACTCAGCGGCATTGGTTGGTCTGGTGTTCGCGTTTTTGGGCATATTCCTGGGCCGTCAACTGCAAATGCCTTCTCTCGACGGAGTGGCGTCGGTGTCGATCGGGTTGCTGTTGTGCGGCGTCGCGGTGTTGATGGTATATGAAAGCAAAGGCTTACTTATCGGCGAAGGACTTGACCGGCAAGAATTGGAGTCGATACGTGGGCTGATCCAGGGAGATCCGGCAGTCGAGCGTGTTAGGCACCTCCATACGATGTATCTCGGGGCGCACGAAGTTTTACTTACGATCGAACTCCGATTCCACAGCGACATCACTGCGCTGGACGTCAGACGAGCAGTGCGACGTTTGCAGGAAGTGATTCAGTCGCGTCATCCGGATGTAAGCCGGATTTTTTTCGGTGCTGAGTCGCTGGGGGAAGAAGGCGATGTATCGCTCGGTCACGATGAGCATCGTTCGGCAAAGGCTTAGCGTGCGTGAAAGCGAGTTCACGTACCGGGCCTTTTATAATGTGGGAAAAATTGACTGGGCAATTGATTACCCGCGGCAGGGGTCGAACCTGCGACCTTTCGCTCCGGAGGCGAGGGAAGCATGATTCGCTGAGATTCAGCCACACGCTCTTTGATAAAAATCGATGTGTTTTATCAAGAACTAGCCTTGCTGAAGGCGTAGTATTCGCTGAGATTCGGTGAGATTAAAACTCGGAGTTGAAAGCGGACATCACTCGCAAAGCTCTTTGTTCCACTAGAGAGGGAAACGGTGGCTAGGGAACGGCGAGGCTTTATTGTCGTCCAGGTTTGGGCCGACATTACTTACACTGATCACACCGGAGAGCGGCGAAACATAACCAAAGACAGAGCGCCACGTCTCAATGACAGCGCGCGTATTCCTCTTCAAAGCGGTTGCGCGCAGTGATCCTGGCTCGGCCACGGATTAACTCAGGAAGCGGCCGGACACATTTTTCAGCATCAACATGAGGCCTGTCGGCGGTTTTACTCAACGGGGTTAAGAGGTTACCTCTTAAATCGTTTTCGGAAGCCGGCGGCCAGTGTTATCAAGCCTGATCCTAGCAACAGCATGCT
>DASZDV010000111.1:0-7649 GCA_035941575.1 Pyrinomonadaceae bacterium | reverse complement strand
ACAGTCCGACCGCCTGACTGATCACTTCGTTCAGGTTTGCCGCCTCGAGTCGCGTCGCGGGCAGACGCGCGAAGCGCGAGAACTCGTCAACCATCGCTTTCAATCCAGCAACTTCACGGCTGATCGTCTCCGTGCATTCATTTATGACGGCTGCAACACGTTTCGCATCAGCGCCGTCGCCGTTCGTAGTATTGCCGTTCGCAGCGACACGCGCGTAGCTCTTCGCGATCCTTTCCGCCGAGAGTTGAATCGGAGTTAACGGGTTCTTGATCTCGTGGGCCATGCGTCGCGCGACTTCACTCCACGCGGCCGCGCGTTGGGCGGCAAGTAAATCAGAAAGATCTTCGATTACGAGTACGACGCCCGGTCGCGGACTTACTGGATTCCGCAGCGCAGTTGCTGTTATGGCAACGGGGAGTGCGCCGCTCCCGTTCGCGCCGCCTTCAAGCTGCGTCTGTTCGGTGCCCTGACCGGCGCGCCGCGCACGGCGCAACAAGCGATCGACTACGATCCAGTCTTCACTGGCAATCAGCGAACTCAGGTTCGAATTGTCTTTTGGCTTTTCCAGGAGCCCAAGCATGCGGGCCGCAGCCGCGTTCAAAGTGGTGACGCAGTCGTTTTCGTCAATTGATACAACGCCGGTCGTTAACGACTGCAAAACGGTTTCGATGTAGTTGCGCCGTTCCTGCAACGCGAGGTTCTTCTCGCGCAGTTCAGCCGCGCCAAGATCGATGCGACGGCGGTTCTCCTCGAGTTGTGTGGACATTTGGTTGAACGACTCGGCGAGCAATGCAAGTTCGTCATCTGCGACTGTCGTCACACGATGCGAAAGATTGCCGCGTGCGATCTCGTTTGAAGCCTCGGCGAGCGCCTTGATCGGAGTCGCAATACCACGCGCCAGATAGATCGCAATCCAGCTCGATGCGAACAAAAGGATCAGAGTCATTAAGCCGAGCGTTGAGAGACCCAACAGACGCACGCGCCGCTGCTTGCGCACGAGGTCCTGATAGTCGCGCTCGGAACCTGTCACTACATCCGAGAGATCGCTCGCTGCGCGTTTCTGCGGCGCTACAATCAGTAGTTCCGACTCGTTTAATTGCACCGCAATTACGTCGAACTCCTTGCCGTCAGCAAAAATCTCGCCTGTTGGACCACCAAAGGTGCGTGCGTTGCGGAAGAGTTTCTCGAGTTGCTCGGCGTCGGCGGCAGAAAGATTCGCGCGACTCTTGACGGGAACGCTTCCGTCATTCGCAACGATCTCGAGGCCCACTACTTCCCCGGACGCAACGAGTTGATCCGCCGTCGCCTGACGTCGATCCAGTGGTTCCGTGTTCAGCAACATCGCAGAGAGCGACGCTGTGTCGCGCAACGCCTGTTGTTGGACCGCCAATGTTTCGCGTCTCTGTTCGGCCGTTTGTTGAAAGATCTCATCAGGAAGAGAGTAGAACCACTTTTCCAACGAACGGTTCAAAAACAGGTACGAAAAGACCGCCATCGCGGTGATCGGCAGAAAGCTGATCGAGATAAAGTAGACCAGCAAACGAGTCTTAACTTTCGAGCCGAGCTGTCGTTCTTTTCGTTCGCGGCGTAGCTTCAGAAGGTTGCGGACGAAGATAAACAGGAAAACAAAAAACGCGACGAAGTTCAGCGTCGAAAGTGCGTAGAGCACTAAAGCATCGGCTGCGGTGTCAGGCTTGACGACGGTCCAAAGCCAGAGCTGTTGCGAGACGATAATGGCGAGCAACAGCACTACCGTGCTACCCAAAATCCACAGCAAAACACGGCGGCGACGGCGGATTCGCTCCCTTCGTTCGGGCGACAGGTTTTCCGTGTTGTCACTCATGTGGGCAGTACTCGAAGTTTAGCATAGGCCACAGATTGGCTTAGAATGCGGCATGCGCCGGATCTTCCTCAACGATGTTGGCAGACTGCGCAGTGGCTGGCGCGCGCTGCTGTTCGGTTCCGCTGTCGTTGTTATCTTCATTCTCCTCGATACAGTGTTGCGCATTTGGTATGTGATGCTGGTCAACTTTGGACCATCACGTCCGTACGCGCCTTTCATAGCCGATCTTATCTTTCGGTTCACAGCCCTGGGGACGGCCCTTGGGGCCGGTTACCTGTGTGCGCGCTGGTTGGAAAACCTGCCGTGGCGATCGCTGGGACTCACATTCCATCAAGGATGGTTTCGAGATCTGCTGATCGGATGCGCGATTGGATTTGCTGCGCTAGTACTTGCAGTTGGCATCGCAGCGGCCGCGGGTGGGTTGCGGTTTTCGTTCGATGGCGGATCGGGCGTGGCCATGCCGCTGTTACGTTCGTTCGTTGGCACTCTAGTACTTCTATTCGTCGCTGCTCTCGCGGAAGAGGCGCTGTTTCGCGGTTACGGTTTGCAAACTCTTTCGCGCGCAAAACTCGCATGGCTTGGACTGTTGCTCACTTCAGTACCGTTTGGCTTGGCGCATCTTTCGAACCCGAACGTCGTACCCGTAGCAACGTTCGCGAATACCGCGCTTGCAGGTGTGTGGTTAGGAGTTGCTTACCTGCGCACGCGTAGTCTTTGGTTCCCGCTCGGTGTGCATTGGTCGTGGAACTGGGCACTCGGCTGGCTGTTTGGCTTGCCGGTCAGTGGAAAGAGCCTGCCAAATCCGCTGGTGACTGGACACGACCTCGGCCCGGCGTGGCTGACGGGTGGCGGTTACGGAATTGAAGGCGGCGTCGCCGGCACGATTGCTTTAGTCGTTTTCACAATCTTTGTTTGGCGCACGCGGTGGCTCTCGGCCATGCCCGAACTGAAAAAGCTTACTTCCGAGGAAAACCCTGTGGTGCGGTCACCCGTACTAAGTGTTCGACCTACTGAAGATGCCGCCTAAAAACGGCGCTCGTCGTTAACAGTTCTCTCCTACGTCCCGTCTTTAACCATGTCCAGGCAGTCACTCTGCGCAACGAAAGTCGATCAAGGCAGCGCAATGTACGAGTTCGAGGCCACCGCCGACATGCTTCTGACGAGCCCACTGGCAAACGCTGCTGAAGAAAATGCAGACGCGCCGGTCGAAGTCGCGCTGGTCAGGGCGGTGCTCGAGGGTGACCGCGACTGTTTTAGCAGGCTCTACGATCTTTATGCGCCGCTCGTACACGGCATCCTGTTGGCGCGGGTTCCGCGAATCGAAGTTGACGACCTCGTGCAGGACATTTTCTTGCACGCGTTTAGAAAACTTAACACCTTGCGCGATGGTGCGGCGTTCGGACCATGGATCGCAATGATTGCGCGCAACCGCGCGGTCGATTTCCACCGGCGCTCCCGAGATACCGTGGAACTCACTGACGAAATGGGCGGCAGCGACAAGCAGGAGTCGCGAGCAGCGGAGATCCTGGAACTCATTCGCGGTCTCCCCGAGGCGTATCGAGAAACGCTCGTGCTGCGATTGGTTGAAGGAATGACAGGTCCCGAGATCGCCACAAGGACGGGACTGACCGCTGCGTCAGTCCGCGTCAATCTGCATCGGGGTATGAAACTGTTGCGCGAAAAGCTCGGAGTTACGGAGGGCGTATGAACGAAGATTATTTGTGGGACAAGAGCGGCGAGCCCGACCCGCAGATTCAGCAACTGGAGGAGATCCTCGGCACGCTGCGTTATCAGCCGAAGCCGTTGAGAATTCCAGCTGGGTTGTCCGCGACACGCAGGCGCAAGTATTTCCCGCTACTCGCAATCGCGGCTACGGTCGCAATCGCAGTGTTGAGTGGCGGTGTTTGGCTTCAGCTCCGAAGTCCCGAGGCCTCGATCCCGGCGGTCGCGATCGCTTCGCCTCCAAGAGTCAATCCGTTACCAAATCCATTGATGTCCGTGTCCACTCAGCCTCCGGTAAGGCGCAAACCCGCACTAGTGCGGCACAACACAGAAGAAGCACTCGCGGCCAAACAACAGTTAATGTTCGCCCTACGTCTCGCAAGCGAAAAACTGAATTCAGCGTATCGAAGAACTCAAACTCCCAATCAGATCAAGAACCAACATAAAGCAGGATGAACGGAGTAGTTATGAAAACACTCTTCCAAACCAAACTGGGTGCGCTGCTGACAGGCGTACTTCTCCTCGGCACTTCCGCCGCGGTGGCAAAAGCCCAGGGTTCCAAACTTCAACTCAGCACTCTCGATCACCTCGCCGGCAAAGCAAGCCGATCGGTTGACGTCAATATCGACGAGCGCTTGATGCGCATCGCATTGAAGGCTTTTTCCGATGAGGACGCTGACGAACGTGCGGTCAAGAAGCTGGTCGCCGGCGTGAAGGGAATCTACGTCAAAAGCTATGAGTTTGAAACCGACGATCAATACACGACCGCCGACGTTGAGACGATTCGTGTGCAACTGCGTGGACCGGGATGGACGCGGCTGATCAACGTGCAAAGCAAGAAGGAAGGAAATCTTGAAGTCTATCTGTTGATGAACGGCGAGCAGGTCGGTGGTCTGGCCGTTCTCGGCGCCGAAGATCGGCAACTTGTCGTCGTAAATATCGTCGGGCCTGTTGATCTGGAGAAGCTGGCCAAACTCGAAGGACAGTTTGGGATTCCCGAACTCGGTATCGAACCCGCAAAGACGAAAAAGAACGACGAAAAGTGAGGTCTTCGATGTTAACGAATCGTCTCCGAAACATCGCCGTCGTTCTGCTGGTGCTGATTCTCACCAGCATGGTCCAGGCCAAGGGTGATGATTTCAAATCCGTCGTGAAGATGATCGAGCAGTTTTACGGCGTGAAGCACCAGGGAATCCCCTTCCTCGCAAAGGCGGGCCTGAAGGCCGCTCGCACGGCGGCCCGCATCAAAGGCGGCACCGCGAAACGTTTGGCCGAAGCCGGCACTGTAAAGCTTGCGGTCTTCGAGAACCAGCAGTTTGCAGGCGAGTTCGTGAAGTTTCGCAGCACGCTGAATGCAGCACTCATTGAAACGTGGATGCCGCTGGTGCAAACGCTCTCCGCCACCGACCGCGAACAAGTTTACGTGTTCATGCGCGAAGCCGGCGAGAAGTACGACGTACTCGTCCTCACCATCGAACCGCGTGATGCGACTGTGGTCCAAGTGACGCTGTCACCAAAAAATATCGCGCTCTTGATGAAAGATCCTGAGGGCACAGGCAAGGCAATAACTGAAGAAGCAACGATTGTGGATCCGGAGTAGACCATGTACAGACATCGCCTGAATTGTTTATTCATAGCCGTCATTGCAGCGTTTGCGTGCGTGTCCATCAACGCGCAGGAAGTTGAAGACACGATTCGGATTAAGACACGCGTGGTGTTCCTCGACGCGCTTGTCAAAGACAAGAAAACCAATCTGCCTATTTCCAACCTGACGCAGGAGAATTTCGAAGTTTTCGACGATGGAAAGCCGCGGCCTATCTCTTACTTCACACGCGAAGGTCAGGCTCGGAAACCACTCGCTCTGATTCTGATCATGGACGTTCGTGAAGACGGCGCCGGCCGGTTTCTGAAGCAAACTGAAATTGTGAAAACAATGGAAAACGAACTCGCGAAGCTGCCGCCAGGTGACGAGGTCGCAATCCTCGCGGTGAATATCGGAGAAGACGAAGACCGAGTGTGGCTAAGCGAGTTTACCAACGAGCGCACGAAAATCGGCTCGGCACTAGCGCGGCTCCAGCAGATCTGTGAAAAACCGGATGCACCACTACCGGAAACGACCGCTCAGAAACCCGCTGAGAAATCCGAAAATGGGGGCGATCCAAAAGAAGTGGTAGCAACAGAAACGTTCAAAGGCCGTAACGGCGCGGTGGTTACGCGCACCACGATGCGAGACGGAACAGTCAGCGTTAAACGGGTGAGCAAAAATGGCGAAGTGACGGTCGATATCGGCGACATCTACGACATGTCGGCGGCCGTACGCGATGCTACGCAGAAAGCGCAAGCGCTTCGACCGAACTCGCAACTCTCTCTCGTGTGGGTGTCTGACGGCATCGCACCGATGTTTTTTGAAGAACGCGACGCAACCGAGCAGATACTCATTCGCGACAACGTGATCTTCAATTCACTGACCGTTGAATTGCGCACCTTGTTCAAGTTTCTCTTGCCCATTGGGAAACCGATTGCCGGTTGGGTAGGACTCAGTCTCTACGGAAGCGCGAAACATCTCGCCCAGCGATCGGGTGGTGAGGCAGTCAAGGTCGGGAGAGTGAAAGACTACGGCGCCGGTCTGTCGCGCATCATTGGTAATCTCACCGCGCGCTACAGTCTCGGATTCACACTTGCAGAGAACGAGACGGACGATGGTCGCATGCATGGTTTGGAAGTGCGCGTCAAAGCGAAGGATGAGAAAGGCAAGACGCGCAAACTGCAAGTGAGTTCACGCCAGGGTTACTACATGGCCTATCCACCGATTACTCAGAAACAGTAACCGCATCACCGCGTTTCGCGTTCAGGAGGGCGGCGGCGGAGCCGTTATTAACCGAGAGTTCGAGAAAACCGGCGCTGCCCCAGATCGCAAACAGTTCGTCTTTAGATCCGTGTTCATCCGCGTTCGTTCTGTCCTCATCCCCGAAAAACCTGCGAAGCGCTTCAACAACTCTCCCGTTGACGAACAACCTTGGTTTTGTTGCGTCAGAAATATCGGCACGTGTGAAGTTCGTGATGCAGTTGCCAAAGTGATCGATATTAATGATACGTCCTCGTAGAGTTCCGTTTTGTAGTTTTTCAGGGGCTAACGGCGATAATCGCACTGCGTCTGTTATTTGTGGTCCAAGTTCTGCGAGTTCGGTGCCGCGGGAAATGGCCGCGGCAACGGGCGCGAAAATGTCTCGGCCATGAAAACTCGGACTTACCGATTGCCGGAAGTGATTCTCCGCTGCCAAGTAAAACACCTGGTTCGCCGGTTCCCTGTCAAGGATGTAACTGAAGAGACCGTTGTCTGGTCCAACGAAGTAATACGAACCGGCACTCACTGCGATCGGACGGCGTGCGGAACCCACTCCGGGATCGACAACGGCGACGTGAATGGTTCCGGGAGGAAAGTCGCGATAACAGGCGAGCAAAGTGAAGGCCGCCGATTCAATGTCCTGCGGCGGCGCTTCGTGTGTGATGTCGACGATGGAAACCTGCGGGTTGATAGTGAGGATCACCCCTTTGACTGCTGCAACGAAGTAGTCGGCGGTACCGAAATCAGTCAGCAGCGTAATAACCGGTGAAGGTTCGACTTTCACATAACGCTTGTATCAGTTGAAGTACGAATCTTCAAATGCTGACCGCGTTGGATCCGAATGTCCTTGCCACGTTGGGTCATTACACCCGCCGTGCCCGCACCGCCACCGATAACTGCGCCAATCGCTGCACCTTTGCCGCCACCGGCAATAGCGCCGATGATTGCGCCGATGCCTGATGCGGCGCCGACTTTGGATGCGTCGTCTTTCGTGGAATCGCGTCCCTTAATTCCGCCTTCTGAATCTACTTGCGGGTCGTTGTCTCCGCCCATTGGCGAGATCTCAACCAGTTCGGCATGCAGTTCAGCGACGCGATTGTCGTTCGAGCGGATCTGATCGAAGGCAAGCTGGAGTTGGGCCACGCCTTTTACTTTGCCCGGACGCTTCACCTGTGCGATGTGACCATCGATGATGTAACCGGCGTATTCATTAGGCTCGATAACGCGCGCCTGAATCCG
>DASZDV010000110.1:0-2658 GCA_035941575.1 Pyrinomonadaceae bacterium | reverse complement strand
GCTACGCACGATCAGGCTTTCGTGTACGTGGGTCACAGCTGCGGCGGTCTCTGTGGAGCGGGTGGATATGTGTTGCTTCGCAAGATAGATGGAAAATGGATCATCCAGCAGGAGCAAGGCATCTGGGTTTCTTAACGTTTGTGCAACGTGTTTCACGTCCAGCTAAGCGGGTTTCAACCTCACGATCGTAGCGCCCAGGCCGCCCGCTTCCGGCGGCGCGTCGGTCCAGTCGTAAACATATTCCGTGCGAGCGAGAATCGACCGCACCATCTCACGCTGCACGCCAATTCCTTTTCCGTGAATGATCCGCACCACCTTGAAGCCTTTCTCATGAGCAAGCCGCAAATATTCTTCGACGACCGCCTTCACATCGCGTGGTGGAATGGTGTGAAGATCGAATACGTCAGTGATCTCTATTTCAACTGGCTCAGGAAACGGATCTTCTGAACTCATAAGCCGATTTGACACCCTAACAACCCACTTGTAAACTCGCGCTCTTTCAAATCCTAACATCTTAATCGAAGGAAATAATTGTATGGGTGTGCGAAAGAAGATCACTGTCGTCGGCGCGGGAAATGTTGGCGCAACTGCGGCACATTGGCTGGCAGCAAAAGAACTCGGCGACGTCGTACTCGTCGACATCATTGAAGGCGTGCCCCAGGGAAAAGGTTTAGACCTGGCCCAGGCCGCGCCGATCGAGGGTTTCGATGTGCGAATGATTGGCGCTAACGGTTACGACCAAACCGACAACTCCGACGTCGTAATCATCACTGCGGGTCTCGCGCGCAAACCCGGCATGAGCCGTGATGATCTACTGAAGACCAACGCCGATATCGTTGGGAAAGTTGTTGACGAGGTTGTAAGACGTTCACCCAACACGATTCTGATCATCGTGTCGAATCCACTCGACGCGATGTGTCAGGTGGCCCTGCGTCGCTCCGGATTCCCCAAGCATCGCGTGATCGGTATGGCCGGTGTGCTCGACTCCGCACGCATGCGTTGCTTTCTCGCCGAAGCGCTCGACGTGTCTGTTGAAAACGTCACGGCGTTCGTTCTCGGTGGACACGGCGACACGATGGTTCCACTTCCGCGCTTTTCGACTTGCGCTGGAATTCCGATCACCGAGTTGTTACCGAAAGACCAGATCGACGCGATCGTAAAACGCACCGCCGGTGGTGGAGCTGAGATCGTGAGTTTGCTGAAGACTGGTTCTGCTTACTACGCGCCGTCGGCGGCCGCAGTCGAGATGACGGAATCGATTCTCAAAGACAAGAAGAAGATTCTTCCGTGTGCGGCGTATCTTGAAGGTGAGTATGGCATCAACGGACTCTACGTTGGCGTGCCGTGCAAACTCGGAGCGCGAGGACTGGAGCAGGTGATTGAGATCAATTTGACTGCTGAGGAGCGGATCGCACTCCATAAGAGCGCGTCCGCAGTGCAGGAGCTGGTCGACGTGCTAGGAATCTAGAATAGGTCCTATAGCACATAGGTCCTATAGGACCGATAGGACCTATAAAAGGACTAGCCTTTGAGCCAACCGAAGAGGCCGTGAATCACGGTCTCTCGGTTCTCTTCGTAGATCGCCCTCGTCAAGGGAATATTCATCGGACAAGCCTTCACGCAGTTCTGCGCGTTGCCGCAGTTTGTAATCCCATCCTCCTGCATAATTCCCTCCAAACGTTCCTCGCGATTCATCTTTCCGCTCGGATGCATGTTGAAAAGACGGACCTGCGCGATTGCCTGTGGTCCAATGTACTGATCATCTTCGTACTGCGGACAAGCTTCCAAACAACAACCACACGTCATGCAGCGGGAGTACGCATAACGTTCCTGCACGTCGTCCTGGTCCATACGCGGACCTGGTCCAAGATCGTATGTGCCGTCCATCTCGATCCACGCGTGCACTCGCCGCAGATGATCGAACATCCTCGAACGATCCACGATCAGATCGCGAATGTTGGGAAACTTCGACATCGGCTCCAATTTGATCGGTTGTTCGAGACTATCGACGAGCGCCGAACACGATTGCCGCGCGCGTCCGTTGATAACCATCGTGCAGATCCCGCACACCTGTTCCAAACAGTTCATGTGCCACACGGGCGGCGTTGTGCGCTCGCCGGCTTTGTTCACCGGGTTCTTTTGAATCTCCATCAGGCACGAGATGATGTTGAGATTCGGCCGGTAGGGAATCTCAAACTCTTCCCAGTATTGCGCTGAGTCAGGGTTTTTCCGGCGGCGAATGTGTAGCTCGACTGTTTTCGGTTTAGTTGGCACTGGTAGTTAGACCTTTGCTGCTTCTTTCTTCCCCTTGCTGTAATCGCGTTTGCGCGGCGCAATCAGGGAGATGTCCACGGGCTCGTAGGAAAACACCGGACCCTCGCCGGAGTATTCGGCGATCGTGGTCTTGAGGAAGTTCTCGTCGTCACGTTCGGGAAACTCAGGTTTGAAATGCGCCCCGCGCGATTCGTTGCGATTCAAAGCGCCGAGCGTAATCACGCGCGCCAGCTCGAGCATGTTCGCCAGATGCCGCGCGTGCGGCAGCGCCATCGTGGCCCACAGGTTAGAGTCGTTGATTGAGATTCGTTTGTAACGATCCATCAACTCCAGCAACTTGTTGTCCGTTGCTTTCAGCTTCTCGTTATAACGCACGACGGTAAC
>DASZDV010000109.1:0-2999 GCA_035941575.1 Pyrinomonadaceae bacterium | reverse complement strand
ACTCTTGAAGCTCTTCGGTCGGTGCCGCTGTTCGCGTCACTCGACGACGATGCAGCCACCAATTTGCGCAACCTGCTTTCCGAAAAGACTGTGCCGCAGAACACACGTCTCTTCAGACAGGGAGACACTGGCGACGCAATGTACCTGATTGAGAGTGGGCGCGTGCGAATCAGCATTCGCGACGACGACAAGCAGGAAGTGACGTTGGCTGAGTTGGCCCAGGGAGACTTTTTTGGCGAGATGTCGATCATCGACGGGCGGCAGCGTTCGGCGGATGCCCAGGTCATTGAAGAGTCGCGGCTCGCGGTACTTTCACGCGATGCGTTTCTTTCGTTCGTGAGAAAGAAACCTGACGTTGCGCTGGAGATGTTGAGTGCGTTGACAGACCGTTTGCGGCGCACTGACGAACTGTTGCGATCGCGTGTATCACGAAACGTGAATGAAGAAGAAAGAGCGCGACTTACGCTTGCCGATCGTGCCGCTGACATGATTGCGGAGTTTGGCGGTAGTTGGAAGTTCATTGGCGTGTCGATCGCGATGATCATCTTCTGGATCATCTTCAACTCTTACGTTCTGATCAGAGGTTTCGATCCGGCGCCGTATCAGATGCTCAACCTCGTGCTGGCAGTGATCGCCGGAATGCAGGCGCCGATCATCATGATGTCGCAGAACCGGCAGGGCGAAAAAGATCGGCTGCGCGCGGATCTGGATTACCAGGTAAACCTCAAAAACGAACTCTCCCTCGCCGAAGTGCTGAGACGTTTGGATGTGCTCGAGAGTGAACGCTTACCGAAACTGTTTGAGGAGATGAAAGCCCAAGCGAAATGATCAAAGCCATCTTCTTCGATTTCAACGGCGTCATCATCGACGACGAAACCATACAAATGAAAGTGTTCCAGGAAGTGTTGCGCGGGCACGAAGTCAACTTCACCGACGAGATGTACTTCGGCGCACTCGGAATGGACGACCGGACTTTCGTTCGTTCCATGTTTGCCAAAGCCGGCAAGCCTCTGACTGACGCAATGCTCGACTCCGCGATTACTACGAAGACTGCGATGCATCAGCAGATGATTAAGGACCAGCTTCCGCTGTTTCCGGGCGTGCTCACCTTTCTGAAAGCCGCGGCGAGACACTTTTCACTCGGTCTCGTCAGTATGGCCAATATCAACGAAGTCAGTTACGTCTTTCAGCGTGCAAACCTAACGCCGCTCTTTTCAGTTGTTGTGACTGCTGAAGACACGTCGGTCTGCAAGCCGGCGCCCGATTGTTACGTTTGCGGTCTGCGAAAGTTGAACGAGAAGCGGCAAAGGGAAAGGCAACTGCCGCTGCTGGCTTCTGAATGTTTGGCGATTGAAGATTCGCCGCCGGGGATCGAGTCCGCGCGTGCGGCGGGCATGCACACGCTCGGAGTGACGAACACGGTTAGTGAAAAGGAGCTGCGTTCCGCGGGGGCGGAAGTTGTTACTGCGAGTTTAGCGGATTGGAACGTTGACGCAGTGCGGCTTGTTTACGATCACTGATTTATGAGTTTTCTCGACATACTTCATCTCGCGCTTAGAAATCTACGGCAAGCGAAGTTGCGCGCCACGCTGACGACGATGGGTGTGATCGTCGGCGTTGCGGTGATCGTAACAATGATTTCGTTTGGACTCGGATTGCAGAGCAACATGCTCGCACGTTTCAAGGCGCTCGATCTTTTCAACGAGATTCTCGTTTACGGCCGCGGACTCGGTACTCTTGCCGGTCTCGATCGTCCTTCGCGGCGTACTGACGACGGGCGGCGCGACAATAGCTCGCGTGCAGACAAACAGCCGACGCGGATCCTAGACGACGCCGGCATCAAGGACATCGCTGCAATCAGCGGCGTTGCTTATGTTGAGCCGACGGTAAACTTTCCGGTTTACGTGCGCTCCAACGGTAAGTTGCAGACGCAGTTCGTTGGCGGGGCAAACATTCCTAACTCCGCGGCTCGGTTTCAACATTTCGCTGCCGGGCAGATGATCTCGTCGCCGAGTGCCGACGAAGCGGTCGTTACCGAACGGTTCATGCGTGACTACGGATTTGAGAAGGCCGCGGATGCCGTCGGCAAAACGATCGAGTTACTAGCGCCGCCTTCTGATAACTCAACAGAGAAGAAAGACGACGAGGAAGAGGAGAGGCCAAACTTCTTTGGGATTCCTTTAGACGATCCTGGCCTCGACGTATCCTCTCCTGACGTCGAAACGCGTACGTTTCGCATCGCGGGTGTTTTGAGTACGGAGATCAAAGAGGGAGCGGGCCAGGGCGGAATGCGCGGCATGATGCCAAGCGCAGGAATCTACATTCCTTTGCAGATGGCCCACGACTGGACCACTCGCCATCGTAGTCCAATGGGTCAGGTTGCTTTCGCTTTGGCACGTCGTGGCGGAAATCTTGCTGAAGGTCAAACTGAAGGTTATGACTCGGCGGTTGTGCGTGTTTCGGATCCGGTGAAACTGACTGAGGTGCGGCAGAAGATTACCGATTTAGGGTTTGGCAGTTTTTCAATCGTGGACGAGTTGGACCAGATTCGCACTGTGTTTTTGATTGTCGATTCTGTGCTCGGTCTACTCGGTGGCATTTCGCTTTTGGTTGCGTCTTTCGGAATCGCAAACACGATGATCATGTCGATTCTCGAACGCACCCGCGAGATTGGGATCATGAAAGCAATTGGCGCGGAAGATCGAGAGATACGGTTGATCTTCTTTGTTGAAGCAGCAGTGATTGGGCTTGTGGGCGGAGTAGCCGGCGTGCTTCTGGCGTGGGGAATCGACGCACTCGCGAATCGCCTCGCCTATCGCTTTCTACTCAAGCCGCAAGGCGCATCGTTCATCGACTTCTTCGATCTACCGCCCTACCTCACGGCGGGCGCGATCCTCTTCGCGCTGATCGTCTCAATCATGGCCGCGCTCTATCCCGCCTCACGCGCCGCCCGCATCGATCCAGTGCGCGCGCTACGGCACGATTGAGGCACCTGTTAT
>DASZDV010000108.1:0-8734 GCA_035941575.1 Pyrinomonadaceae bacterium | reverse complement strand
ATTCACTCGTCGCGAGATGAACCTTCTTCACCAGCTCGTTATTCAAATTGCCGATCTGATCTAACAACTCTTCGCGCTCGCGCGACCTGGACGCAATATCGTCCATCATTTGATTAAAGCCGCCGGCAATCTCTCCCAACTCGTCGTCTCTGCGAACTGGAGCGCGCGCCGAAAGATCTCCCTTGCGAGCATGCGCCATAGTTTGGACGATGTCTTTCAATGGTTTGCGAAAGAAATAGACAAACAGCAGATACAGCAGGAGCACCGACGCCACAACGGCGCCAAACAATATGAAGTTGTACTCACGATGAAGACTGCTGACCAGGTTGCGGTGATAACCCCTGAGCACCAGCGCCTTGATGAAGCCGCTGTGCTGTTCGTTGGTGACGGGCGTCGTTATCAACCAGTATTCGCCGTTGTTCAGATGTACCGGAGTTGAAGTTGCGCTGGTTGTTACTGTCGGGCCATCGCCGTCCCACGCGGAGAGCAGATTGTTGGTTCCGGTGGCGGTGGTGGCGATTAATTGTGGAACTGTTTGCTGGTTTTCATAAACGTCGATCTGTCTGAAGTCGGGCCGCGAACTGACAACCAGTTGCATCTCTTGCTGGAGATCTTCGAGGTTTGAGAAGTAGTCGTACTCTGCAATCCGGCCACCAAGCGCGACGGTTTGATTGACCGCGTTGTCGTAATGGTCCTTTTCGATGAGCGAACGGATGCGCCCGCTGTGCAAGTACGACGAAGCGATCAGGACCAACGACATCGAACCGGCCACGAGTAGCAGAATCTTTTGCTGAAGATTGAGCCGCAAACGCATTACGCGTCACGCTATGGCAATTAGCGTACAAGGCCACAAAGAGGCACAAAAGGCACAAAACAGTTGAGGTTAACTTCTCGCATTCCTTTGCGCTTCTTCTGCCCTCTGTGGCTTTTTAGGTTGGCTGAGCGAAATAGCCACAGTGGCTTTATTCGCCGTTGGCGTCGATCGAGTAACGCTCAATCATTCGGTAAAGCGTACGTCGATCGATGCCCAGGATTTCAGCGGCTCGCGTGCGATTGCCGCCCGCGACTTCGAGAATGTAAAGCAGGTAACGGCGCTCGAGTTCGTCCAGCGCAGGTAGATCCTCGAAAAGAGCGGAGAGTGGCGAGCGCGCCGCCGCGCGCACCTGGACCGATTGAAGTTTCTCCGGCAGATCCTCCGGAACAATGGCGTGGCCGCGCGCATGTAACACGGCGTACTCGATTGCTGATTCGAGTTCGCGCACATTGCCGGGCCAGTTGTAGGCAACGAGTGTTCTTATCGTCTCTTCCGAAAGGGTTAACTGTCTGTGTCCCTCGCGATCGAGCACCATGCCGAGGAACCGTTCCGCCAACAGGGGAATGTCCGTGCGACGTTCTTTTAGAGCGGGCGCTCGGAGAGTGACAACGCTGAGCCGGTAGAAGAGGTCCTCGCGAAATTTTCCTGACTTGACGTCCTGCTCGAGGTTCCGGTTTGTAGCTGCAAGTATGCGCGCGTCCACTTGTGTTGAGCGCGACGCGCCTACTCGCCTGATTTCTCCTTCCTGCAAAGCTCGCAGGAGTTTCACTTGCAATGCAGGACTCGTCTCGCCGACCTCATCGAGAAAAAGCGTTCCTCTCGTGGCTTCTTCCCAGAGTCCTTTGCGATCGCTGACAGCTCCGGTGAATGCGCCGCGCACGTGGCCGAAGAGTTCCGCTTCCAAGAGTGTTTCAGTTAACGCGCCACAGTTCACGGCTACGAATGGGCCGCCGGAGCGTGTGCTGTGTTGGTGAATCGCTCGCGCCACCAATTCCTTTCCGGCTCCCGACTCGCCGACGATCAGTATGGTCGATCGAGTGGGCGCAACGCGCGCGATCTCTTTGTAGAGTCCGATCATCACGGGAGAACGCCCGAGTAGTCCACCCTGTTCGTAAGGCGCAGAAAGCTGCTCCGCGTGACGTTCTGCACTGCCGCTGTTTCGGCCCTGCTCGAGGGCCCGGCGCGCGATTGCCACCACCTCCTGAACCTTGAACGGTTTGGAAATAAAATCCCAGGCGCCCTCCCGCGCTGCCTCGACGGCAGAGTCGAGAGTGCCGAATCCGGTTACCAGAATTACCGGACACTGCGCACGCAAGTCTTTTAACAGATCCAGCCCCGATTGATTTGCTTCGAGGTTGACGTCGCTGACAACCAGATCGATCTTCTCTTTCTCTGCGACACTGAAAGCCTGCGAGGGGCTGAGTGCGGTGTCGACGTGCCAGCCTTCCGCGCAAAAGATCTCGCGCAGCAAATCGCACGAATCCTGATCATCATCGACAACAAGAATGTGTTTCATTCGTTCAACTACCTACTAACTCCAAACTCCAGCTCGGGTTCATGATTCTCAACCAGTACCGGAGTGTCATTCGCAATCGCCGCAAAAGTGAGACGAAAGCGAGTGCCTTGGCCTGATTCACTATCAACTTTAAGCCTGCCTCCGTGCTCCGACACGATCTGACTAACGATCACCAATCCAAGCCCCGTGCCCTGACCTCGATCTTTCGTCGTGTAAAGTGGATCGAAAATGTGACTCATCACTTCGGGAGTCATTCCCGTTCCGGTATCGATGAAATCAACTGCGATGCATTGCGACTTACCAGGCCTGCCTTCGAGCACCGTGTGAATCTGAATCTCGCCACCTTCGGGCATCGCGTCGAGGCTGTTGTTCAGAAGATTCAGAAACAGTTGCTGAAGACGATCTGACGAACCCGCCATGAGCGGAAGGTTATCGGCAAGTGTTTCGACGAGGCGGATGTTACGTTTGTCCAACGCCGGCGACATCGCGTCGCACAGCTTGCGCAACACTGAATTCAGATCGAGTGGCGCAAGTTCAGTTTCGAACCTTGTCTTGTCGAGCATGCGACGAACAATTCGTTCTATGCGCTCGATCTGTGCGCTGATGGTTCTGATTCGCGATGCCGCATCGTGTGGATCGCGATCGAGATCCGATTTGAGCAATTGAACGTGACCGCTGATCAGATTGAGCGGCGTGCCTACTTCGTGTGCGAAGTGAGCGGCTGTTTGACCTGCGGCCGCGAGGCGCCCCAACTCGTTCATGCGGCGGTTCGTGCGCCAAAGCTCGAGGTTCGTTTCCTGAAGCTCTTGATTCCGTTTTTGTAGTTCGATGGTTGCTTCGCGAACGCGATCGCGAAGAATGCCTTTCTCGGTTTCGAGTTTCGTAGTCAACTGCAATTGCCGGAACAAGAAATAAGTACCGAACAAGATCAGTCCGATTGCGATCAACGACATCCAGATCACGCTCTTCAGGTAACGAAACGCCACTGTCCAGATGCTGTCGAAGCGTTGGACGATTTCGACAGCGCCGCTCGGATGGCCGTTCTCGAAAACCACTGCAAAGGCACGAAACAACGACTGGGTAGAGTCCGACGGAACTTCTTTAACGAGGGTTGGACCAGGACCACGGCGCAACAGGTCTTGCGTCTGGGCGGGTATAGCCGTCGCAGGCGTGCTGCCGTACGCCGCCGCCTCCTGAACAAACTGCCCTTGTGAGAGTTGCCAGATGCGGACGCTCATTACGTCGGGACGCGATCCTTTGATCAAGTTGGCGGCTTGCACAAGCTTATCCGGATCGTGCGATCCGATGTCGCTGATATGTTGTGCGAGATCGCGCGCCTGAATCTCTGCGAAAGTCTGGTCATTAGTGCGCTCAATGTTGGCAATCGCTGCGCTGGTGACAATGAGCGCGGCTATCAACATCGTCACCGTCAGCACGGAACTCAGCAGTGTCGTTTTAGTGTGGAGCTTAAAAGTTCGCATCTAGCGGCTGCTCTTGTTCTGTCCGCCCCTTCAGGGCTGTGGTCCTTGGTTCGAGATCCAGGGGCAGCGCTTCGCTCGCCCCTGGCTAACTTCTTCTGGCGCCTTCGGCGCGCGCTTCTTCAGGCGCCTTCGGCGCGGACCCTTCTTCTGGCGCCTTCGGCGCGCGCCGCTTTTTAACTATTGAGACGTGTGCTCGCCGCCGGCCGAACCTTGCTGGATCCTTCGCCCCAGCAGATGAAGAACCAAGCCGGCGGTAGCGACAGCGACGAGCAACACGACCTCGACGCGTCTCACGCTGTTCAAAATCAGCGAGACGCTCGCGCTGAGCGCGAAGCCCAGGGAAAACAGAAGTGTCGTTAACGTCAAACATGACACTCCATCAAGCAACACAAATCTGCCCACCGGTGATCCTCGCGCCCCCAGAAAAGTCATCGTGGCAACGCGCGTTCCGTAGATCACATGTGAAGCGGGTATCTGCCAGTTGCCCACACGCTGGAACAGAACTTCGGCTTTCGACCTGATTCGTTGAAGTGTCGCGCTGTTCTTGATTAAGGCGTGCCGGCCTACATAAAACCAGAGGCAATCACCCGCGAGCGCGCCAAAACTTCCGGCCACAACAGCCAAAACCGGATTGAAGTAGCCGCGGTGCGCAGCCACGCCCGACAGCACTGGTATGACATCAGCCTCCAACATCGCCGCCAGAAACACGGCGATGAGACCGTACTTGCTTATTAGGAGTTCTACGTTCGCCAGCATCACAAATCACACAATGCACAATTGAGCGGCTGGAATCTTTCAATATTTTGTGTTTGTTTGCGGCGATCTGCGGTGTGGCGTTCTTGTGGTCAGGGCAAACATGTCACACGGGGCAACGGCCCAAAATGGCCTCACTCCTATGCAATCGATTGATTCGGTGCTGGCATGCTCGTTGCGAAATACGGGTGTGGCTCCTAAGGCTTACACGTCTTTGAAAGGAAAATTGAACATGAAAACACTGGTTTCATCTTTGCTGGGCGTCGTGATGTTGTTTGGCGCGGCGACCCTGGGTTTGCAGTCGGGCTCGGTTAATGCGAAAGACCGGCACGACAACAAGAACTACTGGAAACATCATCGACACCACCGGCACCACCGGCATTACAGAAACAGACTGAGTTACTGATGGCGGTTTTGATGTATGCAAGTACAGCCAGCGAAACTCGACTCATGGGTCCGGCGTTACGGCACAAGCTCAAACTCGTATGTGTTGCTCGAAGGACCCAAATCCTATTTCACGTCACCGGGCGTGGATGGATTTCTCGCTTACCAACTTAGCGGCGGGATAGCGTTGATCGCCGGCGATCCTGTGTGCTCTCCACAACAGGCGCGCCGGCTTATCGGCGATTTCACAAAAGCGATGATGAGGCCAGTGGGTGCTTATCAAGTTTCGCCGCGCATGTTGGACGCGTTTCGCCAGGAGGGTTTTGCGGACGTCCAGATCGGAAAAGAAGCAATCTTCGATCTGGACCGCTTTACCCTCGCCGGCGGAAAGATGGAGTTGGTGCGCGCCGCGACTAACAAAGCGCGACGCGAGGGCCTCGTGGTAACGGAACATCATCCGTTTGACGCGCGCGCGGATTCAATCAATGACGAGTTACGCGAGATCTCCGACGCATGGCTGAAGTGCAAAGGCAATCAGGAGTTGGGATTTGTGCTCGGCTCGCTTGGACTCGAGCGGCCGTCGGCAAAACGCTATTTCATCGCACGTTCCGGCAAGGGAAACGGACGCATCGAAGGCTTCATTATTTGCGAACCGATCTACGGACGCAGTGGTTATTACCTCGACGTGACGCGGCGCAGATTGGACGCGGTGCGCGGAACGATGGAACTTCTGACCGCGGAGATCCTTCGTCTCTTGCGTGAAGAAGGTTGCGAGATGGCATCGATGGGCTTGGCGCCTCTCGCTCTGCTTGACGATCCTGACCTGGTGGACCATCCCGTGCTGACGAGGCTCATGCGGTTTGTCTACGAGCGAGTCAACATCAGCTACGATTTCAAGCTGCTTTACCGTTACAAGGCGAAGTATCACCCACACACCTGGGAGCCGCTGTATTTCTGTTTCAATCAACGCCGAATGTCGCTCAGCATGCTCTACGCAGTTATTCAGGTGCGCAACGCAATCACTCTCGAGACGCTGCTCGGGCGTCGAGGTTTTCAGGAAAAGATCAAGACATGGAAACACGCTGCTTCATTCATCGTTGGGTTCTTTTGGGCGTGGCTCTGCTCATCGTCGTGACCGCGGCGCATCGGGTAGCTGCCCAGGAGGCTGTGCCGCCGGATCATTACGATCCTGACGACACAAAGACGTGGCCTGACGTTGTTAACGAAGATCGAGACGTCGTTGTCAGAGGGCAGTCGTTCAGAGTTCACTTTTACCGCCCGCGCAGCGACAAATCGGCAACACCCGCGATTTATGCGTGCGGCGACGGCGGCTGGCGTGGACTGGCGCCGCGCACGGCGGAACAGTTGGCCCATATCGGTTTTGCAGTTGCGGGAATCGATTCGAAGGTTTACTTGCGCGAGTTTTCTTCGCCGCAGACTCCGTTGTCGATAAAACAACTCGCTCGCGATTACGCTGATGTTGCCGAAGCATTGCGCGGTTACGCGAGAGTTGACTCCACGGCGCCGGTCTACGTCTACGGCTGGTCACTCGGCGCCGGGTTCGCGATCGCCGTCGGTTCTGATCGGCAAACACGAGCGAACTGGGCAGGAGTTATTTCAATCGGACTGCCGAAACAGAACCAACTCGTCAGTGGTCTCGGTGCGAATCACGCGAACCTGAACGCTGAAGGTAATGCGCTATACGGATTTCGCAGTGAAGACGTGCTGGCCCAGATTGCGCCCGTGCCGCTGGTAATGATCCAAAGCACGTCTGACACGGCAAGTCCGCAGAAAGTCGGGAATGCACTGTTTGCCAGCGCCAATAATCCGAAAAAGTATGTACTGATCAAAGCGAGTAATCACCGTTTCAGCGGAGCACGCGACGAATTCTATGCGGCGCTTGGCGATGCGGTGGCGTGGATGCGAGGACTACAAACAGTTGAGCCACAGATTACACGGAAAAACACCGATTAAGCTGAAGGTTGCGGCGCTGATGATTGTGGGTGCTGCGTGGTCACTCGGTTTGTGCGCCGCGTCTGTGTATGCGGTAAGGTGGTATCACGGGTTTTATCATCACGTCACTCACGAGGAACTATCACACGCAGTCAAACACTCGACGTTTCAGGTAACGATCCGCAGTGGCCCAGCTCTCGATCTGCAACTCTATCAACAGGAGAACGCGAAGAACCAACCGCTCGTGCTTTTTACAAGCGGCGACGGTGGCTGGAGTCCATTCTGCGCAGACATTGCCGCCCACATTGCGGCTACGGGCATTACTGTTGTTGGTATAGACGTGAAGAGTTACCTGGTGAATTTTGCGAGTCCACAGAAACCGGTTTCCGCGGAGGATCTCACGCGCGACTACGACACTATCGCGCGACTCGCAATCGCTCGACCCGGCGTCAATACCCAAGCGCCGGTGGTCCTCGCGGGCTGGTCGTTGGGCGCTGGTTACAGCGTGATCGTCGCGACGCAACCGCAGTTCACTTTGCCCGTAAGCAGAGTGGTCGCGATCAGTCTTCCTGTGTACAACGAACTGGCGTGGAGACCGGCTGATGCTGTGATCTATCTGACACACGGCACGCCACACGAGAAAGTTTTCGACGCGCATCAGTATCTGAAGAAACTCAAGCAAACGCCGATCGTTTTTCTCACTGCAACTGACGACAGCAACGCGCCGTTCCGCGAAGCGCAGTCGCTGTATGAAGCAGCAGCGAGCGCGAAGCACTTGTACACAGTGAAAGCCAGCGGCCATCACTTCGAAGGCGGTGAAAAAGAGTTCTACAAAGATCTCGACATGGGAATTTCGCTACCGCAAATAGCTGATAAAAGCGACAACAAACTGAAAGAAACCGCGGCCGCGGCAGGCTAGTATGAGGCTGTTCTAAAGGGAGCTTCTTCATTATCGACACAGGGTTTCGAGCGAGCAAGAGGGGGACATTCCCTGTGTTTTGGGTGTGGGTGGACCGAAAAAGGGCTCATGGGCGGTCCACCCACACCCGTTTTTTGCCACAGAGTCACACGGATAAACACAGAACAGACTCACACCTGATAACACAGAATCCGTGTTCACTCGTGTAAATCCGTGGCGCAACAACCTGACAACCTGAGCAAAGAGCGAGAAGAAGCGCGCATTCGTCTTGCGTAAGATCTCCTGCGATGGATGAGCCCATTGTAGAAGACAACGAGACGCCGATTGCGCCTGAACCACCCTCGACTCCCCTGGTCCAACCACACCGGCGGAGACGCAGGCCGTGGCTAATGCTGGTTCTCCTACTCATTGCCGCCGTTACCGGTTTTCTGATTCTCCAACGCAGGCAAAAGGGAACTGAGGCGGCCGCTGCCAAACAGCCACCACCACAACCCGGTGTCGCCATCTCAACCGCCGTGGCCCAGGAAGGAAGTATCGGCGTCTACATCAATGCACTCGGCTCCGTTGCACCCGTTTACACGGTAACCGTTAAGAGCCGTGTCGACGGTCAACTGATGAGCGTCAATTACCGTGAAGGGCAGACGGTGCAAAAAGGCGACGTGCTGGCCGAGATCGATCCACGGCCGTTTCAAGCGCAACTGGTGCAGGCCGAAGGTCAATATCAACGCGACAAAGCGTTACTCGAAAATGCGAACATCGATCTGAATCGATACCAGATTGCTTACAGCAAGAACGCGATTCCCAAACAACAACTCGACACGCAAGTCGCCACGGTCCATCAGTATGAAGGCGTCGTACAGATGGATCAGGGACAAATCGACAACGCCAAAGTTCAACTCGCCTATTGCCACATC
>DASZDV010000107.1:0-6548 GCA_035941575.1 Pyrinomonadaceae bacterium | reverse complement strand
ACTGTTTAGTTATCGATCCCAGGCGAAACTTCGTGTCGGGCGTGTTAGGGATGTTCCATTCCATATTCGCCATCCCAAACGCGCCCTTGTAAACAACCTTTCCATTCTCCGCCACGAGCGCCGAGCCATTAAACTGCCGGTACTTATGCGCGAGCGCGAGCACTTCCTGAATCTTGGCGGCATGCTCCTGCGCGAGCGCCGTTTGGCACACAACCAGTATCAGCCCCACATTAATCAACACCCGCCCTGAAAGTAGAAGGCGGCGTAGAGGGTTTTTCGACATCGCCAATTAGTCCTTTAACTGTTCAGTCTTTCGCGCCATAGTTCAGCCACAGATGAACACAAAAGACACCAGTCAGGCAAAGACATGGGCACTTGGGTTCTGACCTATGTACTTGGTACTTCCGACCTGTGTGTTTAGTAGTTCTGATTGGTGTACTCCGTGTTTATCTGTGGCGCTATTTGTCCTCGGCATTGAGTAAGTCGCGGAGATCCGGGTGGCCGCCATGCTCGGCCCAACCGGCTGGTGTCGAATGAACTTTCGCGTCTGTCAGAGTTCGATCCGCGCCGTTCGCGAGCAGAAACTCGACCGTCGCGCGATGTCCGTTGAGTGCCGCGTAATGCAACCCAGTGCCTGCGAAATCGAACCCGCCGGGAATCGTGTTGATCTCGGCGCCTTTCTCTAACAGCAGTTTCGCGGCGTCGATGTGGCCATGCATGCACGCGAAGACGAATGCGTTGTTGATGATGCCTTGTCGATCCTGTGACCACCGTTTGCGCCGTCCCCAGGGTGAATCAATCTGGCCCGCCTCGGGTTTCAAACTTCCATCCGTATTGAAATAGTTTTCGATCAAGTCAATGCGGCCGAGTCCCGCGGCGGTGCGCAGGTTTGGGATCTTTGCGCCACGTTCCAACAACAACGCGATCATGTTTTGGCTGTTCCAGTACAACGCTTCTTCGATCGGCGTCCAACCGCCAGTGCCGTCGATTGCGGCTCCGCGTTCGAGCAACAATTCAGCAACGGCGCGATTATCGATACTGGCCGCGGCGACGAACGGTTCATGCACATCGGCGCCTGCGTCGATTAGCACGGTCGCCATCTCGCGTGCGTTCGGGTTGTCTTTAGCATCGAGAACCAAACACTGGAGCAACGTCGGATGACTCCTCGTCGAACGTGACGTCGCGAGTGAAGGATCTTCAGCAACGAGTGTTTTCAACTTCTCGACGTTGCCCGCTTTGATAGCGGCGATTGCAGGATGGAATTTCTCGTCCATGGTGGTTGTGAGTGAGATTGTCGTCAAACATCGTCGTTAGCACAAGTACTTCGTAACCGAGCTCGCCGAGCTTTGCCGTAGTTCGCTTATGAGAGGCGCGCGATTATAATCTCTCGCCGTCAACCCTACCTCAGGAGGATCATTCATGTTCACTAGAGACCGTTCGGTCCGGTTCTTGCTGCTTCTCGTGCTGTTTTCTTTTCTGGCACTCGCAATAGCCTGTTCCGTCGAAGCGCAAACGAAGGCGCCGCTAACACACGAAACGATGTGGATGCTGAAACGCGTCGGCGCGCCGGTGCCGAGTCCTGACGGCAAATGGGTCGTCTTCTCGTTGGTCGAACCCGCCTACGACGAGAAAGACCAGGTTTCTGACTTGTGGATTGTCCCACTTGACGGCAGCGCCAAACCGCGACGGTTGACCTTCACTAAAGGCGGCGAAAACGGCGTTACGTGGAGCCCTGACAGTCGCCGGATCGCGTTTTCTGCAAAGCGCGAAGGCGACGAGGCGAACCAGTTGTATGTGCTGGATGTGGACGCCGGTGGTGAAGCTGTGCGCATCACTTCCCTTTCAACCGGAGCACGCGCGCCGCAATGGCGACCCGACGGTCGCGCGTTGCTGTTTGTCAGCACGGTGTATCCAGGTGCGATTGACGACGAAGCAAACAAGAAGATCGCGACTGAAAGAAAGGCGCAAAAGTATCGAGCGCGCGTTTACGACAGGTTTCCGATTCGCAACTGGGACCGCTGGCTCGACGACATGCAGTCGCACGTGTTCGTGCAGGAAGCGCAACCCGGCGCGAAGCCAAAAGATGTTCTCGCCGGCACGAAACTCGTCAGCGAACGCGGCTTTGCGGGTCGTGTCACGGATTCGGGCGACGACCTCGATCCCATCTGGACGCCGGAAGGCGATGCGATCATCTTCGTCGCCAGCACTAACCGCGACACTGCGGCTTACGCCAACACAAATACTTCGTTATTCAAAATGGTCCCAACCGGTGGAGAGCCAGTGCGACTGACAACGACTGGAAGTTACAGTCGCCCGGCGTTTGCTCCCGATGGCAAATCGCTCTACGCGATGTTCAATGCGCAAGTCGAAAATAAGGTTTACAACCTCGATCGTCTTGCGAGGTTCTCATGGCCCAGTGTAGGCCAGGCAGCGATTATCACGAGCAAGTTCGATCGTGCGGTAAGCAGTTTTGCTGTCTCGCCTGACAGCCGAACGATCTACCTGACGGCGGAAGAAGCAGGAAACGAGAAACTCTATAGTCTCTCTGCCGGCAGCGATGAAGTGCGGCTGGCGATGGACATGACGCGAGGTGTTTACACAAATCTCCGGATTCCCTCGAAGGCGTCGTCAACATTGCTCGTCGCTAACTGGGAGAGCGCGACCAACCCGCCGGAAGTGTTTCGCCTGGATTTGAATTCGAAGACGCAGCAACCACTCACCGCTTTCAACGCTGAACAGTTGGCAAAGATCGATTGGCAACCGCTACGGCACTTCTGGTTTACAAGTAAAGCTGGCAAACGCATTCACAACATGATTGCGTTCCCGCCTAATTTCGATCAGCAAAAGAAGTATCCGCTGCTCGTTCTGCTTCATGGTGGCCCACACAGCATGTGGCGCGACAATTGGGGACTGCGTTGGAACTATTTCATGTTGACGCGTCCCGGCTATGTCGCGTTGTTGACTAACTATTCGGGTTCGACGGGTTTTGGTGAGACGTTTGCGCAGAGCATTCAGGGCGATCCACTGAAAGGACCGGGAAACGAGATCAACGAAGCCGCTGACGAGGCAATCAAGCTCTACTCGTTTATCGATGGCTCGCGACAAGCTGCGGCGGGCGCGAGTTACGGCGGCCATCTCGCCAACTGGCTGCAAGCGACAACGACTCGTTACAAAGCACTGATCAGTCACGCTGGTTTGATCAATCTGGAATCGCAGTGGGGCACCAGCGACACGATCTACTCGCGCGAAGTAAATAACGGTGGACCAGTCTGGGAACAGGGCGCAGTGTGGCGTGAACAGAACCCGATCAGGCTGGCCGCGAATTTCCGCACGCCGATTTTGCTTTCGGTTGGTGAAAACGATTTCCGCGTGCCGCTAAATCAAACGCTGGAAAACTGGAGCGTGCTGCAACGGCTGCGCATTCCGAGCCGTTTGATCGTTTGGCCCGACGAGAACCACTGGATCCTGAAGGGGGAAAACAGCCGTTACTGGTACCAGGAAGTTTACGCGTGGCTTAAGAAATATCTCGACGCTCCCGCCCGCGCCACTGAGTGATTCGCGTTTACTTTGGCGAGATCTCGCGCCGCAGGTAGAACAAGAGATCGGTGGATGGAGGATCGATGCCGAGCTGTCGAATCATGCCGACCACCTGACCACGGTGCATGGTGGCGTGGTTCACGACGTGCTGCATTTGATCGATAAGCGGCATTGAACTCGGATCGCCGCTGAGAAGTTTGAACGGCAACTCCGCCTGGAGCCGGTCCTCGTCTATTTCAGAAACAAACTTCGCGCGCTGGTCTATCATTGCGCCCCATCGTTCTTTCAAGGTGGCGAGGTCCGCGCACGATTCGGTGGACCAGGTGGACCAGGCTTCTGCTTTGGCTGGTGACCGTCCGTGCCATCTTTCCAGCCAAATCCATTCTGCTCCAGCCATGTGTACCAGCGTTCCGAAGATCGATTTATGGCTGATCCCCACGTCGCGACGAAAATCTTCATCCGGCAGTTTCGCGGCGGCATCCATGGCCAGGTCGTTGGCCCATTCCGTGTAATTAAAAAGACGCTTGATATCGCTCAGGTTCATTGTTTGGCCTCCATGCGCAACGCGCGGCGAGTTTACAACAAAACAACTGTTCAGGAATAAAATGGCGCGGCTTTGAGTCTGACTCTCGAACGGGAGTGTAAGCGCATGAGATTCGCGAAAGTGGTTTTTCTCGTCGCCGGTATTTACGGATTAATTGTCTTGCTGCCGATGTATTTTCTGGAGGCGAAGACCGGACGAGATTTTCCTCCGGCCATCACTCATCCGGAGTACTACTACGGTTTTGTCGGCGTCGCTGTTGCATGGCAGATCGTCTTTCTGATTCTGTCCAGAGATCCCGTGCGGTACCGGCCTCTCATGATTCCAGCCGTTCTCGAAAAGGCGAGTTTCGCAATTCCAGTGTTGGTGTTGTACTTACGGCAGCGCGCTTCTCCATTTATAGTTGGCGGCGCGATTGGAGATGCCCTTCTGGGAATATTTTTTGTCGCGGCGTTTTTGAAGTGTCGATCTGTGGATCCTCATCCGTCATAAGGTTGTAAGGCCAATTTCAATAGACCTAATTAAGGAGTACTGCCATGAAATACATGTTGCTTATTTACCACGACGAACCAAGTTGGAACGCAATCAGCGAAGCAGAGCGCCAACAGATCTATCTCGAGTACCGAAAACTAAGATCGGAACTGCAATCGCGCGGCCAGTTTGTTACCGGATCTCAGTTGCAGCCAATCGCGACCGCTACGACCGTGCGCGTGCGTGACGGCAAGGAGTTAGTAACGGACGGACCGTTTGCGGAGACGCACGAGCAGCTTGGCGGCTACTTCCTAATCGAGGCAGAGAACCTTGACGAAGCGACCAGCATTGCGGCACGCATTCCATCCGCACGCACGGGCTCAATCGAGATAAGACCGCTCGTCGAGACTGCCGTCGAGGCGACTGCCTAGTCCCATTGCGCGCGTAAGGCAATTGTGCAACGCTCGCTTCCATGGGGAAACCGAGCGAGACACTCGAACAAGTTTTTCGCGAAGAGTACGGACGAATCATATCAACACTCATCCGTAACTCTGGCTCGTTCGATCTCGCGGAAGAAGCGTTGCACGAAGCCTTTCTCGCTGCCGTCTCAACCTGGGAAAGCGAAGGTCCACCACGCAATCCAGCAGCGTGGCTCACAACTGTCGCTCACCGTAAGCTGCTCGACGCGCTGCGGCGCGACAAAACTCGCGCTGACAAGCAGTCAGAAGTCGAATACGAAACGACTCGACTGCGACCCTACGCCGAACCGGAATCCCTCGACGAAGCTGTGGAATATCCAGATGATCGTCTGCGTCTTATTTTCACGTGTTGCCATCCTTCTCTGAGTCGTGATGCACAAGTTGCGCTGACATTGCGCACGCTCGGCGGACTCACAACTACCGAAATCGCTCATGCGTTTCTGTTACCCGAAACAACGTTGGCCCAGCGATTGGTGCGAGCCAAACAGAAAATCCGGCTCGCCGGCATACCGTATGAAGTTCCCGCACTCGAACGTATTGCGGAGCGCCTGGCCGCGGTCCAGGCAGTAATCTATCTGATCTTCAACGAGGGTTATGCGGCAAGTGCAGGTGAAGGTCTAGTAAGAAACGATCTCTGTGCTGAAGCGATCCGGCTCGGCCGCGTTCTCCGCGAACTGCTGCCCGATGAACCGGAGAACACGGGACTTCTCGCGTTGATGCTGTTGCAGAATTCGAGACGTCATGCGCGAGTGACCGATGAAGGCGAGCTCGTTACGCTCGAACAACAGGATCGTTCTCTTTGGGATCGCGCCGAAATCCAGGAAGGTCTTCATCTACTCGACTCAGCGCTCGCGCAACGCCGTCCCGGCAATTATCAACTCCAAGCGGCAATCGCTGCGCTGCATTGTGAAGCCGCGAGCGCCGATGAAACTGACTGGCCTCAGATTGTGGCGCTTTATGAAGCTTTGATGCGGATCTCTTCTTCGCCCGTTATCGCCTTGAATCATGCTGCGGCTGTCGCGATGAGTGAAGGTCCTGAACGAGGTCTGAGCTTGATTGAATCCGTTGGCGAGAGCGGCAAGCTCGACAATTATTATCTCTACCACGCAGCACGCGCAGATCTATTGCGAAGACTGGATCGGTTGAAAGAAGCGCGGACGGAGTACGAAACTGCCCTGTCACTCACAACCAACCGTGTAGAGCAAAACTACCTTCGCAGGCGGCTGTCAGAGACTAACGTCAATCGGTAAGTCTTCCGCGTTTCGGACGGTGGCAAGTGGGCCCTTTTACTCTGGGACCGCAGGCGTCTCGCCTGCACTGAGCGCGAAGCGCGAAAAACGAACGAGGCAGCCGAGATACCTGCGGTCGCAGCAAACAGACACACTGCAACAGTTCAGTCGTCCGCACGGCCGCGGCTTGTGAACCTAAACGCGGCAAAAATTCGCGTTATTCGGATAGGAAGATCGAAGGAGCCCCCGAGGAGGATTTTCCCGAATGAAGGTCAAGGTCAACGCGAAGTA
>DASZDV010000106.1:0-4024 GCA_035941575.1 Pyrinomonadaceae bacterium | reverse complement strand
AGGCGCGGCGGTCGCCGAAGGCGGGCGCGCTGTCGGCGGCCTCGCGGAACGGGCCGTAGAAGGCCGAGGCGTACTTCACCGCGTAGGACATGACGGCGACGTGGCCGAAGCCCGAGCCGTCCAGAGCCTCCCGGATCGCGCCGACCTGCCCGTCCATCATCGCCGACGGCGCGACGATGTCGGCCCCCGCCTCCGCCTGACTCGCGGCCGTGCGCGCCAGCAGCTCCAGCGACTCGTCGTTCAAGACTTCCCCCGCTCGTACGACACCGCAATGACCGTGCGAAGTGTATTCGCACAGACACGTGTCGGCGATGATGATCAACTCAGGCGAAGAGCGGCGAATCGCGCGAATCGCGCGCTGCACAATTCCATCTTCCGCGTACGCACCGGAAGCGAGTTCGTCCTTCGACTCAGGCAGGCCAAACAGAATAATGCTGCGAACGCCGCTGTCGTAGGCCGCTGCGGCTTCTTTCGTCACTTCATCGACTGACAAATTGAACACGCCGGGCATCGACGAAATCTCACGCCGCACCGCATTGCCGGGACACACAAAAAACGGCAGCACGAAATTGTCGGGCGTGAGTCGGGTTTCGCGCACGAGTGAGCGCAGAGCGTTGTTACGGCGAAGCCGACGAGGTCGATGGATCATTTCAATTCCCTACCAACGATGAAATGCAGGATGTCCGGGCTTAACCGCCACGAATGTTCCGCGACACGTAGCGCAAACCTTGTCATGCGCGATCAACTCGCCTTCGACAGTCGCGCGATCTTCTGTTGAATCAACGACGCGCGCGACGAGTTTGACAGGACGATCGGTCGGGGTCGGCCGAAAAAGTTTGATTGAATACTCGGCGGTGACTGTGCATGGCGGTTTGTCAGCGCCGCTCTTGTTCATCAAGTACCACGCCGCGGTCCAGTTGCAATGACAATCGAGCAACGTTCCGATGATGCCGCCGCTCAACATCCCTTCAAACGCTTCGTATTCGCGGCTTGGCTGCCACTCGGCTGTGACCACGTCGCCGTTCGGAAAGCTGCGAACGTGCAGGCCCTTCGGATTAGCTGGACCACAACCAAAACACGCAAGGTTCGGAGCAAACGTTTCCTGAATGCTGATCATTTTATTGGTGCTTTTTTGTTCTTTGATTCCTGTTCCTTGTACTTCGAACTTCGCACTTGACGATTAGTGTGGCCTCCGCAACGCCTGCCTCAACTTAAACCTTTGCACTTTCCCTGTAGCGGTGTACGGGAGTTCCGAAACGAACATGTAGCGCCGTGGTTGTTTGAAACGTGGCAACGAAGCGGCCACCGAATCGCGTAACTCCTGCTCCAAACCTGTCGAGTCGGATTCTACCTCCTGTGCGACGACAAACGCACATGGACACGGCAGCCCACCAGCGTCGAAGTCCTCAACGACCGCCGCCCGCGCGACCTTTGGATGCCGGAGCAACACACCCTCGACTTCCACCGGCGACACCCACTGTCCACTCGATTTGAAACAGTCGTCGCTGCGCCCCATGTGAAACCAGTAACCGTCCGCGTCGCGGCGATAGAGGTCGCCCGTTCGCACCCAGCCATCGACAAAGGTGCGCGCAGTCTCTTCCGGCTTCTCCCAGTAACCAAGCGCGGCGCTGTCGCCTTTGACCCAAAGGTTTGCCTCGGTGTTTTCTGCCGCTGCTTCCCCATTCTGATCCAAAAGCCGCGCTTCATAACCTCGTAGCAGTGTTCCGCTACTGCCGTAACGCACGTCGTTCTCGTGATTGGACATGAACATGTGCAGCATCTCTGTTGAGCCGATGCCGTCGAGCAATTGCACGCCGAATGTTTGCTCCCACTCCTCACCGAGATGCGCGGGTAACGCTTCGCCGGCTGAAACACACAAACGCAAGCTCGAGCAATCGAGTGGTTCCTTGTTGCGATGATGTTCGAGTAACAGGTTGTAAACCACAGGGACAGCAAAAAAGATCGTCGGTCTGGACTCCGCAAGAACCCGCGCGATCACATCCGGCGTGGGTTTTTGACGACACAGAACTGACGTCGCGCCATTCAGCAATGGAAAGGTGAAACTGTTTCCAAGTCCATAGGCAAACGGAAGCCGTGAAGATGAGAACAAGCGGTCTTCGGGAGTGAGACGAAGCACTTCGCGGCAGTACGTCTGGTTCGTGTAGAAGATGTCGGCCTGACGGTGCATTGCACCTTTGGGTTCGCCGGTGCTGCCGGACGTGTAAAGAATGAAAGCCGTGTCATTCTGGCTCGGAGAAGGGAAATGTATCGGCTCCGCTGGCGTGTTGGCGTCCATCAAACGCCCCACCTGGACGATTTTTTTCAAGGAGCGCAATTTTTCAGGGGCATATGTCGGCAGCGTATGGCAGAGATCGGGCTCGGCAAGGGCTAATGTTGCACCAGAGTTGTGAAGGATTGAACACTGCTCATCCAGCCGGAGCGCCATGTTAATGGGAACGGCGATTGCCCCTAGCGAACACGTGGCGACGAAGGCTTCCACGAACTCAGGAGAGTCGTGCAGGAGCAGCGCAACACGGTCGCCGCGTTGAATTCCGAGTGAGGTGATCGCGTGGGCTGTTCGCAGAGTGGCCGAGCGCAATTCGCCGTAAGAGATTTCCCGGCCGTCGCAGTTAATCGCAGGCGCGGCCGCGTCATGAGCAAAAACTGCTTCGAGCAGGTTCATCGCGGAAGTTATACTCCAGTAAGGCCCACATGGTCACCCGGCGTCCTGGCCGCGTTCTGCATCATTTGTGAGTCAAGATGGAACTTATAGTCCTCCTCCTTTTTGTGGTGCTCTTCATTCTGGGCTTCTTTGTGCTCCTTGGGTGGCTCGTGTGGGCGGCGGCGCGTTGGTTCTTCAAACGGGCCCCACCGCTCGTGATTAACGATCGAGCTGACGATCTCGCCATCTTCGAACGCGAACTCAGGCGGTTCTACACGGAAGGAAAGATCAGCGACGAGATGTACGAGCACATTATGGCTCGTGTCCGCGCCGAACGTTCGCCTCGACCATCGGCTGAACCAGCACCGAAACCCGCACCGCCACGTCCCGAGAAGCCCGCACCTGCCCAGAAGCCGGTAACACCGTCCCCTCCTCCCGCACCGGTCGTCGTGCAAGAAGTCGTCGTTCAATCGGTGTCATCTGTTGTCATTGAGATCGATCGCGAGCGACCGTCGGAACAGATCCCTCCACCACCTCAACCTCCACCACCATCTCCTCCAAGGGTGCGCAGGCCCTTCAGCGAAGTGCTCAACTCCTTCATGGAAGAAAGCAACATTCGTTGGGGCGAGATTATCGGCGGCTTACTCATCATCGGCTGTTCGACAGCACTCGTCGTCAGTCTCTGGGCGCAAATATCCCAGATCCCTGTTCTCAAATTCTTAATCTTTACCACTGTCACCGCCGTTCTTTTCGGTATCGGCCTCTATACGGAACACCGTTGGAAACTTCCAACGACGAGCCGCGGCATTCTCACAATCGCCACGCTGCTTGTGCCGTTGAACTTTCTCGCCATCGCCGCAGTTTCCGCGAGCAACACACCCGGTTCACTCGTGATCGGCAGCGAGTTAGTGGCGCCCGCAGTCTTTCTCTGCCTGGTCTATTTCGCGGGCCGTGTAATCACACCCGGTTGTGCGCACATTCTTTCCGCCGGTGTGCTTGGTTCTTCAATCGGACAACTACTCGTCCGCCACTTTGCCGGACCGTATTCATCTCCAACGCTGCTGATCCTTCTCGCTGCGTTCCCGGTGGTCTGTTATGTCGTAACAGTTGGGTTCGCGCTGCGTCTCGTTCTTGCCGATCGCGAGATCGATGAGAATGAAACTTCAACGGTCTTCACAATTCTCGGCGCAATGAGTTTCGCGGCTCTGCTGCCTTTCGGGTTGTTGCTCTACAAGGCCGGACCACTGCCGATGACGATGATGTATCTGGCGCCGATCGTCACGCTGTGGGGCTTACCACTGCTCGCAACCGGCACTGTGCTCTGGCGCCAAATCAAAAACAGAGAACTCGTTGCATCTCGCA
>DASZDV010000105.1:0-3934 GCA_035941575.1 Pyrinomonadaceae bacterium | reverse complement strand
CACACGCACCAGGAAAGAACTGAGTTCGTACGTTTTTGCGGCGACGGCTTGAGCGCGTTTTGCCCAGTGCGGCTCTTCAGTGAACAATTCCGGGAAGTGATGGACCATCGCAGTACACGAGCCGGAAGGACTGACGATCGCGTCTGCCGTGCTTTGTTCAAACACCTCGATGAATCTCTTCGCTACCTGCCGTGCTTCATCGCGATAACCGGTGTTGAAAGCAGGTTGGCCGCAGCACGTCTGTCGATCGTCAAACTCAACTTCACAACCGGCGCGCCGCAACACTTCAACGCTACTTGTCCCTATACTGCTCCAGAGCTGATCGACCAGGCACGTAACAAAGAGTGACACTCTCATGGTATTGCCGATTTCCAATTGTCGATTGCCGATTGTCACTGGCGCCTTTCCTCAAATTGGCGATTGGCAATTGGCAATCGGCAATACCACAACGCCCTTCACGTAATCCGCCGAACGAATCTCGCTCGACAATGCTCTCTCGACGTCACTGAGCGATTCATAACGATGCGTGATCAATGGACCAACGTCGATACGTTTCTCTTCGATCAAACCGAGCGACCGCGCGTAGACCGAAGGACGTCCGTCGGTCTCGAAGCCACCTGACGCGCCAACCGAACTAATCAGCACTGGCTCCATGAAGAATATGCTACTGAGAACGCTGACGTCCGTTCCCGAATGACCATGACCGTAAAGCAGAACGGTCGCCTGTTTGCGAATCAATCCAGGCATCGAACGGAAGATCTCACCCGACCCGGACGCTTCAATCAAATACTCGACGCCCTTGCCGCCCGTGTGTTCGCGCACGACTTCAAACAGATCGTCACCCGGATCGATCGCTTCGGTTGCCCCAAAACGCTTCGCAAGAGCGCGCTTACGTTCGTTAGGATCGCTGACCAGAAGAACGCCTTCATAACAAAGTACATTTCGCAGATATTGAGTAAACAACAAACCCGCGGGACCGGCGCCGCATATTAACACGCTGCGAACGCGGCCTTCCGGTGTCGAGCCATTGATTGTATGTCGCGTCCGCGTCCGTGCAACCGTGTCGGACGAATGGATGATACAGCCCAGCGGCTCAACCATGGCCGCCGCTGAGGACTCGATGGGCGCAGCGATCTTGATTGCGTTAACCGCCGGCACGGCGATGAATTCCGCAAGTCCGCCGGGCAATCCGGTGATTCCATGCTCACGATAGAACTCGCATTGATGCGAGTTGCCGGTGTTGCAGTAGTCGCATAACACATCGCGCCGCCGGCTGACGCAGTTCAAACCCTGATCGATCACGACGCGATCGCCTGGCCGCAGATCGTCAACAGCATCGCCGGCCTGTTCGACGACACCGGAGATCTCATGGCCCAGAATCTGCGGCTGCACCGCCAACGAGATCGGCTGGCCAAGCTCGTTTGTGTTGTAGTTTGCGTGGCCTGCGAAGATGTGCGCATCAGTGCCGCAGAGTCCGACGGCCGTCGTTCTCACCAGCACCTCATAAGACGAGATGACCGGACAAGGCACGTCACGAACCTCGAGCCGGCCGACATCACATAACACACTTGCTTTCATGACAGATCGCTCGTATCGAGACTTCCTGAATCGCGCAACTCCGCAAACTGTTTCATCGTCGCTCGTATGCCTTCCTTGAACGGCGTTGACGGCAGCGGACCTATAGCACGCCTGATCGCCGAATCGTCGATCGCAGGTGCGATCGGAATCGGTGGACCACCATACGTAGCCAAATCCGCACCCGACTCTTCATTTATGAAATGCGCAATCCGATCGACCGTTAGAGTCTCGCCATGGAGATTGAAAACGTGGGCGCCTTGCGGAGGGTTGTCAGCACATGCAATGAACGCTGCCGCAGTATCGGCGACGTACTGAAAATCAGTGGCCCCACTGAATCGAATGTGAAATGGCCGGCCGAGCACCGCGGCTTTCATGGCTTTAGTCGGATCACTCGTGAGGCCCGTATCGCGGTTAACGCCGTAAACGGTCAACGGCCGCAAGCCGGCACTGGACAAGCCGTGGTCGAGAAAGTAAACGCGAGCATTGCCTTCGTTTGTCAGTTTGAAGACGCCGTAGTGAGTGCTCGGTTCGCAATGTGCCGTTTCGTCAAGCGCGACGTCCTCATCGTTGAAGCCGTAGACCGCGGCCGAACTCGCATAAACGACAGCCTTCACTTCGGTCTCGCGCGCCGCTTCGAAGACATTGAGCGTACCGACCACGTTTACCTGTGCGCCCAACACGGGATCGGCTTTGCACGTTGGCACTTGCAGACCCGCAAGATGAATAACGCGCTGTGCTTCGGATGCATCGAGTGCGGACAAGACGGCGTCGCGGTCAGTAATGTCTCCCATGAGGAAGCGAACTCCCGCGAGATCCTCGGTATTCATGATCGCGCGCAGACGGCGTGAGTCGTCACTGCGATCAAAGACCACGGGTGCGTCACCGCGTTCGATCAGTGTCTTGACGATCCAGGAGCCAATGCAACCTTGCGCGCCGGTAATGAAGTAACGCTCGCCCATCTTAATTCAGCCGGTAAAAACGCGCTGCGTTGCTGGCGAACACGTGTTCGCGCTCTGCATTAGTGAGATCTTTCAGCAGCTCCTGAAACGATTCGAGTACCTGCTTGTAAGAAGCAGCCAGTAAACAGACCGGATAATCGCTTCCGAACATCAAACGTTCCGGGCCAAACAACTCGAGCGCGTAATCGACGTATGGGCGCAAATCGTCTGTGGTCCAACCGGTCCAGTTTGCTTCAGTGACGAGGCCTGAGAGTTTGCAGTGTACGTTTGGAAAATCGGCCAGCGGCCGCAACTCGCGCGACCATTCCTGAAACTCGCCGCGCGCAATCGCCGGCTTTGCCATGTGATCGATTACAAGTGGCAAGTCCGGACACTGGTCTGCAACCACCCGGGCGTACCTCAGGTGACGAGTATGTACGAGGAGATCAAAAGACAGATTGAACGCGGATAGTAGCCTTAGATTCGACAAGACCTGCGGCTCAACCAGCCAATCATCGTCCGGCTCGCTCTCGACGAGATGTCTGACACCTTTGAACTTCGAATCGCCCGTCAATTCCTCCAGCTGACTCGCCGTTTCCTGACTCAGTAAGTCTACCCACCCAACTACGCCAGCAATAAAACCGTTCTCCTCCGCGAGACTTAAAAGCCAGCGCGACTCCTCCACACTGTTGCTCGCCTGGACCAGCACAGTCTTAGCGACGCCGTTCTCCTTCAACACAGGCTCGAGTTGAGCCGGGAGATAATCGCGATAAAGCACCGCGTTATCACTCGTCATCCACGGATAATCAAACCGGCCGACCTGCCAGAAGTGTTGATGTGAATCGATCATCGGTAGGTCAGCCACAGATCTGTGCTTTTAAGCCGTAACGTCTCGCGTTTTCTCGGCGCGTTTACCCTCATGATTCTGCCGCGGTTCGCCGTCGCATTCGAGCGCGAAGGTCGTGACGAGTTCGGGCGCGCGTTTCGGCAACCCCGTCAACCGAACGCGCCAATCGTCCTGCACAAACTTCACCGGCTCATTGCTGCCGTGCATCGTCACTGCGCTCACTTTGTTCAAAAGGTTTCCAATCACGACAGTCTCGCCCGGCCAGTAATAGACGTGCGCATACAGAGTGTTTCCTTTGCGCGTGTAGCTAACGTAGTTGCCGCGGCGCGGCTGGCACGGATCGGAAAGACGAATCGTGTCGCCGTGCTTCTGCATCCAGTCGCCGACAGTCGTCAGCACTTGCGCTGACTCGGGCGGAATCGATCCATCTTCGGTTGGACCAATGTTCAAAAGGTAATTGCCGCCGTCGCGAGCGCAGGTGATCAGGTTGCGAATCACTGTTGTCGGACTTTTCCAGTTGCGATCCGAAATGTGGTAACCCCAGCTATCGTTCAACGTCATGCACGATTCC
>DASZDV010000104.1:0-3859 GCA_035941575.1 Pyrinomonadaceae bacterium | reverse complement strand
CAGTAATCCGGTGAACGTACGCACCGCTTCCGAAGACGAGCAAGCCGGAGCTTTCCGGCTTTGGTTTCACGTCCCACAGGCAGCTAGCAGGGCAGCTTGTGGGACGTAGCCTTTTAAAACCTTAGCGAACGTAAATCGGGTTTGAAATTATCCACGGCTTCTCGCCTATAACTCGCTCCACTTCCGGTAAATAGACCTCAACACGATATACACCGCGCTCAGTTACGGGTATTTCCTTCGTTGTAATCCCGCTCTCGTTGAGAATCACAGAACCGTCTTTGAAAAGCACAACACGGCTCGCAACAGGCGTATGGACGCGCAAGCGCGTGTCGTTTTGGAGGGGGATTTGGTCGCCTTGAATCCTGTTTTCAGTTCCAGAGTGCGCTTCGAAACTAAAACCGGATGTATCGCCAAAGAGGTCAAACCCGATGAAACAGTGGCCCGATCGAATGGCTTCGAGTAGGCTCGCGTTGTCGAGGTGTTGATCCGCCGGGAGCAGGACGTGCAGGCGCACGAGCCGGAAACTGGTCGAGTACGGATCGAGTTGAATACCCGCCAGCGTCTTGCCCGCACTGTCGCGCAGACTGACTCCGATGTTTGCGTGTGAATCGTTGCCGGCGGTCGCCGTCAATTTCTTGCGGGCCAACTCCTGGTCCCACTTTTTCAAACTCTCATTCGGTCTCTCGAAGTACAACGCAAACAGCAGATCCGGATAAGCACGATGCGACCAAATGACGTCGAAGAACGCGAGAACCGAATTGGCTTTTCGAGTGTTTGTGTAGACGTTGTAAACCTCGACGCCGTTCAACCCAGCCGTTTCCCAGTTCTTAAACTCCTCGGGATACGCAACGATCGACAACTTCTCAGGCAACACCAGCAGCCGATCTCCGTTTTCGGCTGAGGTCTCGTTGCCGTTCACAAACAGCACATCGCGATGCACACCCTGCAACGTCATCGCCGCAGTGTCGAAGTCCTTCTCCGTGTGTTCGGTCATCACCACGAAATTTAAGTCGTTCGCTTTTGCAGCGTCGATTATTTCTGAAAAACTGCCGGAGCTGTGTCCGCCGAGGAAAGAGTGCACATGGACCACTCCTTTGTACTCCGCGTAGGCGGGCGAGACTTGATTGTTTGTTCGTTGCGAGTTGATCCGTTGGATCGCAGCGCTTAACCGGCGGAGTTTATACCGGCGATAGGCAAAGGGAATTTGACTCAGCAGGAGAAGTGCAACGACCGCGATGACGATCTTTTTCCGCACAGAGATCTCTAACTCGTGAAGTCCACCGATACAACGTGCTCGCTAATGCTTCTTCCAAACTCGGCAACTTTGACGTGTTCGGGATGCACGGTGTAGGCGTCGAGCGCAGCGCGGTCCGCGAACGTGGCAACGAGCCCGGTATCATAAGAACGCGGCAGGAGCAGGATGTCGAATCCGACAGCGAGACTCTGAGCTTCCGGGATGATCGACGCCAGATTACGTAGCAGCTTAACGTGTTCCTCGCGCGCGAACTGTTCCACGTCGGCGCGATACTTCCAGACCACAATGTGTGTCAGCATCTGGTGTTCAGAATTTCGGGTTGAAAACTAAAAGCTCAATCGCATTCGCACAGTAATCGTGCGATTGCCGCCCGAACCACCGCCCGGACCGAAGAAGACATTTACACCGGTGGTGGATTGCAAGAAGAACGGCGATGCCATGTTACCAACCGGAGCTCCCCGGTTGTTGCGATTGAAGACATTATTGGCATACAGCGAGAACGTCAACGAGTACGGCCGCTGCACCGGTGGTTTCGCCGGTGGCTTTGCCGGAGTTCCGGGGCTGCTCGGCGCCGCGGGTGCGGTGGCACTCGTTGTGGAGGGTCCGCCCGGCGGCGGCGCCTTTGGTTCGATCGCTTTGCCAAACTTGATCGTCTTTGAGACTCCGAGACTAAACGTCACCACGCCTGGTCCACGTCCGAAGTTCTTCGGAATGATCGTCTGACCGGGCGAAGGCGTCGGATCGAAAGCGCCATAAGGCGTGACCACAACGCCAGGTTCATTGAGGTCCGTGGCAAATGCGGGACGCTCGCTGAAATTCGTATCGCCGTTCGTATCGCGACCCGTGGTGATGTTGAACGGCCGGCCGGAGGTCGCATAAACGAACGAATTCAGATTGATACCATAGGGCGCCTGATAGCTGCCGCCGCCGTAAGAGAAGATCAAAGGACCAAAAGGGTTCCGTGCAAACTCATGGCTGAAGTCGTAAGCGTCAAAAGGCGCGCCGGTTACGCCGTTATCGCTACCTCGAGACTTGCCGAGACTGAAACCACTCCAAAAGCTAAGCTTCTTCAAATTCCCGTTGACGTTCACATTAAGCGAGTTGCCTATGATTCTGCCGTTCGACTGATATTCGTAGATGTTTCCGGCTTCGTTGCCGAGCGGCCGCACACCGCTGTTTGGCAAGCCCGGAATGAACGTGCCACCGAGAGGGGCGTTGATGTTCACTGCTCTTTGCGCCCGGCCGATCCGGTTGTGGAAATAGGTGATTGCGAGCCGGATGTTCCTCGGTAGTAATCGTTCGACGGACAACATGAGACGGAGCGAGCGCGACGTGCGGAGATCATCCGAGAGCACGCGCCGAAGTTGCGGTTGTGAAAAATCGTCGAGCAGATCGATTGGCGGCACCACCGGAAAGAGATTCAGTACTGCCGGATCAGTAACAAGAAACTGTTGTTGATGGACGCCGTCAAACCTGAGCGTCTGAAGCGTAAGATCTTCGGAGATACGATTGTAAAAAATTCCAGCGGCGCCCCTGATGACAGTTTTCGGTGGTCCAGGCGGTGGTGCGGGGGCCGGAGACGGTGTTGCAGTTGGTTGAGCAGCATTTCCGGATGGCGCGGGAGAATTGGTTGCTTTTGGCGGTTCGGGCGCAGGCGCTTTCTTGTGGCCAAACATTGGTGACCAGGCAAACGCAATACGCGGCGCCCAATCGTAATCGCTCGTAATGTTGCTCTGGTTCTCGTAACGCAGTCCCGGCGACAACGTGAAGTTGGGTCTTATCTTCCATTCGTCCTGAATGTAGAACGCGACGTCTGTTTGCCCAACATTCGCTTCCGGATCCCCGCCGGCGATCGAAAACTGCGTCGCGCCGCCACCGAGCAATCTAATCGCGGCTGGTGACAGTCCCGCGCGTTGAAACACGAGTGTGCGACGATAGCGTTCAAGACTACTAACCTCGACAATCACCGGCTGGTTGTTAGGACCGATTACGACCTGATCGTTAGCGTCGAGTCTTGGGCCAAGTCCACCGGCGAACGTGTACGTACCGCCGAAGTTTCCAGGTGAGACACTGTCGATGTTCACGTGACGCAGCCGTCCGCCAACCTTCAGAAAATGATTTCCTTTGGACCAGGAAGTGAAATTCTGTAGCTCGAGCCGCTGTTGCGCGTTTGATGAGTTGCCCACTTGCGCACCGCCGCCGAAGAAAGAATCAAGGACGTTCAAAGCAAACGCGTCCACCACAGCATCTTGCGTAAAACGATTACGGATCCACTGCAAGCGCGTTTCGTTAACAGTTTTTTCATTGATCACGGCAGTCTCTGTCACTTGCAGAACGAAACCGCTTCGCCGGCCGCGATACGCACGCGTCGGAAGCGAGAAGTCCCCGATGCCTTGCAGATCCTGCGTCGTGCGTTCGTAGTTGCCGCTGGCAACAAGCGTGTGTTTTTTGTTGATCTTGAAATCCACGCGCAGGTTGCCGTAGGTGTTTTTGTTGGGTGTTACGAACGCCTGGTTGATCCTGACTGGTTGCAGCGTGACCGGATCGAGCGTGGTCGCGTTGACGACCGAGTTCGCGTCACTGTGATAACTTCCGAAGTACGTC
>DASZDV010000103.1:0-2285 GCA_035941575.1 Pyrinomonadaceae bacterium | reverse complement strand
CGGCCCATCGCCCCCACAACAACACACTCCCGCACCTCCGCGACTAGGTGATGCACGCGGTAAAATCTCCGGCGAGCTTCCCCTTACCTCATATTGAACTAATTCTTTTTTTTCTGAGGACTATCGCAAATGAACTCCCGTTTCGTGTTACTAATCTCGCTCGTCTTCGCTGTGTGCATGGCCGCCGCCTGTGGCGGAGGTTCAAAACAAGTTGCGGCTGAAGCGCCTCCTGCGGCGTTTCAATCGTCGCCTGAATCGACGCCGATCCGAATGCCGGCCGCCGTTGCACCGAAACTCCCGGAAGTTGAGGATGCAGTAAAGCGCGTGTTCAAAGATGCCGCTGTGGTCCATCCGGACTACAAGTCGAGTTTACTGACCGGCGATTTCAACGGTGATCTTTCGCAAGACCTCGCAGTGGTGCTGAAACCAGTGCCGGAGAAGATCGCGGAAATGAACGAAGAGTATCCACGCTGGCTGTTGCGCGATCCGAGCGTGCCGCACAACCCACGTAACCCGCCTCGCGTTGAAAAGAACGAAGCGTTGCTGGCGGTGATTCACGGCTACGGCGCTAACGATTGGCGCGATCCGGAAGCGACGCAGACGTTCTTGCTCAAGAACGTCGTTGGATCCGGCATGCACGTGCAGAACGGGAAAGAGTTCGTCAAGAACAACTCTGGCCGCAAACTTCCCCGCCCGCAAGGCGATCTCATCGGTGAGAATCTAAAAGGCAGCGAAGGCTATCTTTACTACAACGCTGCTACGTATTCGTGGTACGACCCCAAGACATTTACAGGCGACACAGAAACAGCGGGCGCTTTTCACGGTCGCCGCGCCGCGATGAGGAGGAAAAACTAGATGTACACTGGCAAACTACGCGCACTGCTAATCTTCCTCTTTGTCGTTCTCTTTGCAGTTGCTGTCCAAGGCCAACAGCAGCCGTCGGTTAACATGATCACGGCCGAAGAGTTGAAGGCCAAAATGGCAAACAACCAACCTGTGACGATCATTGATGTGCGTTCGTCAGAAGGATTTGCCAATAGCGGCACAACGGTGAAGGGGTCCACACACTACAAACTAAGGAAGCTGAAATACCGGCTACAGTTTCCGCCCTTTAAGAATCTCCCGCGAGACAGTGAAATCGTCACTTACTGCGCTTGTCCGAAAGATGAATCGAGCATTGCGGCGGCGCAGATTCTCCAGTCCAGCGGCTTCACGCGCGTGCGAGTTTTGCAGGGTGGGTGGACGGAGTGGTTGAAAGCGAACGGCCCGGTTCAGCCCCGCGCTAAGAATTAGTTAGAATAGCGGCGCGGAGGATTAGCAAAACATACTAGAGCTCAGCAAACTCGGCTGCGTGCGCGGAGATCGCAGGCTGTTCAGTGGTCTCGATCTTTCGTTTTCGCCGGGGACCTTCGTACAACTCACCGGACCGAACGGCAGCGGCAAGACCAGTTTGCTTCGCATCTTGTGTGGACTATTGGCGCCGGCCGAAGGAAACGTTTATTGGCAAGGTGCGGATATTCGCTCCTTAGGTGAGGACTATTACACAGCGGTCACTTATCTCGGCCATCGACCCGGAATTAAGGACGAACTCAGCGCGCTCGAAAACCTGCGCATTTCCAATGCGCTAAATGGAGTTGAAGTCAGTAAAGCAGCCGCTTCAGGCGCGCTCGCGCGCATGGGACTGAAGGGGCGTGAGTCGCTTCCGGCACGGTTCTTGTCGGAAGGTCAGCGGCGACGAGCGGGTCTAGCCCGTCTCCTTCTTTGCAACACACGGCTCTGGTTGCTTGACGAGGTGTTGACCTCGTTGGATAAAAGCGCCGTAGGACTTGTCAGATCTTTGATTGAGGAACACCTGAACCGCGGCGGCATAACGATAGTCGCGACGCACCAGGAATTAGAACTGTCGGCGGGTGTGACCAAACGACTCGAACTCACAACGTGAACGCACCTTCGGCCCTTTCGATGTTGCGCTGGATCGTTTGGCGCGATCTGATGCTGGCGTGGCGCCGGCGGTCGGACATATTGTCGACAGTCTTCTTCTTCGTGATCGTGGTCAGTCTCTTCCCGCTCGGCATTGGACCAGAGACGCAGTTGTTACGAACCATTGCGCCGGGTGTTGTTTGGGTCGCGGCGTTACTTGCCTCGATGCTTTCACTCGGCAGGTTGTTTGCGAACGACTATCAGGACGGAACACTCGAGCAGTTGTTGCTCACGCCCCAACCCCTCTATCTCGTCGTGCTGGGTAAGGTGTTGGCCCACTGGATCATCGCTGAGATTCCGTTGGT
>DASZDV010000102.1:0-3366 GCA_035941575.1 Pyrinomonadaceae bacterium | reverse complement strand
GGCCTGCGGGGTGGAACTGATTCGACCAAACGGCGAGAGCGCTATTCAAGACGTTGGTGTTGTTCTCTACTCTTCGGATTCAGGAAAAAACTGGACCTCGATCTATAAATCGAAGTCGCCGGAAACTTTCATCCATCTCGCGAAGATTGGCGAAAGCCAATTCTATGCCGTTTCAAACGCGGGAACGGTTCTACGGTTCACTCTCGAGAAGAAGTAAACCACAACCGACGCTTCGCGGCTTCTATGCCGCGGGACACGCGCTTGTCACCGCAGCGCCTCTACCCGTATCCTTCGAACCCAACCAGCGAAACTATTGATTCGGCTGGGCGAAATAAGTAATTTTACGGGTCGGGAAGGCAACGACGCGCGCAAAGCGCCGCATCACAGCCCGCGTTGAGCGCGCTGGCCTCGCTCCGCATCCCCACGCGGATCGTACGAGACGCCGTGGCGCTCTCTTGAACCGGCGGATACGTGAGCATCGTGCCCCAACAAGCTGCGGAAGTTGTAAGATTCTTCGCTGCTTGCCCGAGCAGGCGAACACGTGACCGCAGCCGAAACCGAGACATCGCAAAACTCAGACTATGAGCTGGCGCAGAAAGCCGCCCAGGCTGATATGGGCGCTTTCGAGGAGCTATACCAGCGCCATAACCGTCGCGTCTACTCGCTCTGTCTGCGTATGACCGGAAACGTCTCGGAGGCCGAAGACCTCGCACAGGAGGTCTTTATCCAGCTCTTTAGAAAAATCGGCAGTTTTCGCGGAGAATCCGCTTTTACGACCTGGCTCCACCGGCTCACGGTCAATCAGGTGCTGATGCACTTCCGCAAACGCGGCGTGCGCATGGAGCAGACAACAGAGGATGGCGAAACGCCCATCCAGATTGTAAAAGGCACGGAAAACCCGAATTCAATGCCCGTCGTCGACCGGATCGCGCTGGACAAGGCTATTGCCCAGCTTCCGCCCGGTTACCGGACGGTGTTCACGCTACACGACATCGAAGGGCACGAACACGAGGAAATTGCAAGAATGTTGGGGTGCTCAGTCGGCACCTCAAAGTCGCAATTACACAAGGCGCGCATGAAATTACGCGGCCTTTTGAGGCAACAGAAAGCCAGCGAATAGCCTCGAAGATGAAGAGCGTCAGTGTTCACATTACAAAACACGAAGCTTTACGCAGTCTTCCCTTGATTGATGACAACCAGAACAGGGTTCTGTCGGACAAACAGTTTTCAGTTAGATTTGTGCGCCGTGGCGCGACAGAACGAAGGTGGTAAGCAATGAACTGCGAGCAGTGTCAGGAACTCATCCATGATCTAATCGATGGCAGCCTTAGCCAGCGGGATGAGTCCACTCTCAATACGCATCTTGAAGCGTGTTTGGATTGCGACAGCGTGCGACAGGATCTGTCGTCAATCGTCACGTACTGCCAAATGCACCGTGGCGAATATGAAGCGCCTCCAAACGAACAGGCTCTGTGGCTGCGCATTCGAAACGTTATCGAAGCCGAAACCGGCGGCCGCCGCCGCGCGGCTGCGCAGACGGACACGCGCCGGCCCTCGTTTGTTGGTCGACTGATGGGCCACACCTGGGAACTCTCGTTGGCGCAACTCGCGTCGCTGACGGCCGCTGTCGTTCTGCTCGTTTCGTTGACAACCGTCATCGGTCTGCGCCGCTGGGGCGGTGAGACTGTGCGCGTCGCGCCGGCATACACGTCGAACGTTAACGATCGCGTCTGGCAACGCAACCAGGTGATCAACTACTGGAACCAACGAGTGGAACTGAACAAGGCGCGTTGGAGTCCTGAAATGCGCGAAACGTTCGATCGCAACATGCGCGTCATCGATGAAGCAGTGGCCAACTCGCTGAATGAACTGAATCGAAATCCCCACGATGAAGTCTCTGAACAGATGCTCAACGAGTCGTTGAACGACAAGCTCGCGCTGCTCAAAGAGTTCTCCGATTTATAGTTCTTTGCGAAGAATGATTTGTTGTATTGAACAGTTTATTTATAAAAGCCCCACACTGATGAGAATTCGACTTTTAACTCGGCGCGATGCAAGCGCCAGCCTGCTTGCAGTAGGCACTTTTCTCACCGTGCTCTTTCTCTCGGCAGGCGTCGCAGTTAACGCTCAACAACAACTTTCGAAGAGATACCCTGGCGGGAAGAACGTGCGCGTCGAACTGCGCAATATCTCCGGGACCATCGTGGTTGAATCGTGGAATAAGAACGAGATCCGGTTGACCGCAACCATCGAATCGAAAAACGCTCATGTCGTTCCGAAGCAGATCAATGAATGCCTCGTGGTCGATGTCATGGGTGACAATCGCGGACGTGGCGACGTCGGCGACATCAATTTCAAGCTTCAGGTGCCGGCTAATTCATCGGTTGACGTCGAAACGCGCCGCGGCAATATCAGCGTGTCAAACATTCGCAGCGGCCTCGTGCGCGCTCACGTGTCATCGGAAGGCGACATCGAGTTAACGAACATCTCGGCCACGCACGTCGTCGCGCAAAATGTCATTGGAAATATTTTCTTTGACGGAGAGTTTTCCAGCGGCGGCACTTACGAGTTCAAATCGACTAAGGGCGACATCACGATTCGCATTCCCGGAAACTCCGCGTTTCGTTTAATAGCCGCGTCGCCGACGAAACAGATCAAACTGAACGATTTCTGGAACAACGGTTTCAAGACGCAGGACGGCCGCAAATACGTTGGCGACGTCGGGGACGGCCGTTCATCCGTTTCGGTCACGAATTTTAGTGGTTCGATCACTTTTTTGCGGAAGTAAGTTCCGCATTGCAATGGCAAGCCCGGATGCGGACGTTGTATCAGCAACGTCCGTTTTTTTATTTTGTTTTATATTTTGTATTCAGCGAAAGGCCGCTTAATATTGGCGCGCATTCCTTCATCGAAAAGATGCACAGATTAAAAAGTATCTCAGCATTGCTTGCGGCGCTCATGCTCGCCGCTTTGTGGACACCAGCATCGCGAGCGACGCAGACAACCAAGCCTGCGGCCGTACCTCAGGTTCAATTGTTGACTCGAAGTACGCGTCGCCGTGAAAACTGTCGCTTCTCTTACGGCGGCACTGTAACGTTAGTCGGCGCACCGCGCGGCGCTGTTACTGTTGAGGGCTGGAACCGCAATGAAGTCGAGCTTACCGCAGACATAGAGTTGAAGGCGGAAACAGAAGCTGACTTGGACCAGTTGGCGAAAGTCAACGGTTTCGTCTTTGACGAAGATATAAATCACGTCAGCATACTCACCGTCGGCACGCACGATCGCACCTTCATGAAAAAGTCGGCGAAGAACTTTCCGAAGAAGCTGCTAAACCTTCCCTGGAAGATTGATTATCGACTGCGTGTG
>DASZDV010000101.1:0-1700 GCA_035941575.1 Pyrinomonadaceae bacterium | reverse complement strand
AACGCGTGGGTGATTTCGCCCATCATCGCGATGTTGAAAACGTTAAGCGGCGGGCGCGCGAAAGTGATTCGAGCGACGCGATCTTCAATTTTTACATTGACGTCCGTCATGGCCGCGACCCTAACCACGCGCTGTAGATCTGTTTCTGCGTCACAGTTTGATTAGGCAAGGTTGTGATGCGATACGTTCCTTCCTTCCGCTCACCCAACTTGATCAGGAGCGTGCTCAGGTTGTCAAAACGAAAGATTGTCAGGTTGATTAAATCGCCGGGCTTCTTCTCGGCCAGACGCGCGGTAAAAAAATCTTTCGTCACGCGCATGTTGTCGAGCGCCACGATCTGATCGCCGGTGTTTAGTCCCTGATCGTAAGCGGGAGAACCCGCATAGACGCGCCGCACCAGCAAGCGGTCGCCTTGTTCCTCAACATCAGCGCCGAGTAAAGCTTTTTCGAGCGGCTTGTCAGCGGCTGCCGTGATGCCGGTTTCGAGTCGCAGACCAGCGGCTGCGAGCGCTGCGTTGTAATCGAGTTCCTCCGTGCCGCGTACATACTTTGCAAAGAACTCTTCAAGACTCGAACCCGCCATCATTTCCGTCGTTCGCTGAAAATCTGCCGGCGTGTAGTTGCGGTCCTTCTTATAGAACTCGGTGTAAAGATACCGCATCACGTCGTCGAGCGACTTGCCGCCATTCGATCGGTTACGAATCTCGAGATCCAGCAGCAAACCGAGAATTGCGCCCTTGTCGTAATACGACACCTGCGAGTTTATCGAATTCTCATCCTGCCGGTAATACTTAATCCATGAATCAAAGCTGGATTCTTCAACACTCTGCACTTTGCGGCCAGGCGTGTCTTGCAGGTTCTGAATCGCACGCGCTGTGGCTGAAAGAAACTCCCTTTCCGTGATTAACCCGGCGCGCCGCAAGACGACGTCAGCGTAGTAGTCCGTCAGACCTTCGGCGACCCAGAGCAGTTTGGTGTAGTTCTCTTGCGTGTAGTCGAAGGGGCCGAGTGCGTCGGGACGAATTCGCTTCACGTTCCAGAGATGAAAGAACTCATGCGAAACGAGCGAAAGAAAGCCGCGATAGTCGCGTTCGGGTTGGGTTGTTGTGTTTGGCGCCGATGACGTTGCGCGATCGCCCTGCACCATCTTGAAACCGAAACGCGGATAGCCGAGCGCGGTGGAATTCAGGTGTTCGAGACCGCCGCCCGCGTTGGAGCGCAAGTGAAGAATGAATGTGTAGTCGCGGTACGGAACATCGCCGCCCATCAGTTGCACCTGCGTTTCGACGATCTTCTGCACGTCGCGGCGCATACGTTCCGGATCGTAGTTACCTTCACCATCGATCACGATGCGATGCGGAACGCCCTTTACGTTGAACAGCAGGGATTTGAAATTACTGGCTTCGAATGGCGAGTCGTAAAGCACGTCGAAGTTTTCGGCGCGAAACGTGTTTCGCTGGCCAGGCACGCCGGGCAATCCGGTCGCCACTTTCCACACGTCAGGCGCAACCACACGAACCGTGGACGGACTCTTTAGGAAGCCATCGAGATACATCAACAGGTTGGCGTTGTTCCAGAAGGCGTGATCGGAATTGAGTTCGCTCGTCCTTACTGAAAGTTCGTTCGCATAGACTCGATAGGTTGCATGCCACTCACGCGCGCCGTTGGTGCTCACGCGCCAAGTGTTCTTGTTGGTCTTT
>DASZDV010000100.1:0-7113 GCA_035941575.1 Pyrinomonadaceae bacterium | reverse complement strand
TGAGTTTAAGGGTATGGCGGCCAGGTTTTTTCCGGTGCAGTTGGGTGGGTCGTTCAAGTACTCACCGGAGCTGGCCAGGTGGTTGAAGAAGAATGTGAAGACGTTTGACGTCGTACACATTCACGCTGTGTTCAACCATTCGTCGGTGGCTGCTGCTCGCGCGTGCCGTGCGTCTCGTGTGCCGTATGTGGTGCGGCCACTAGGAACGCTCGATCCGTGGAGCATGAAGCAAAAGTCTCTGCGCAAGCGACTCTTCTGGACAGTGTCCGCGAAGAACATGTTGCAACGTGCGGCCGCAGTGCACTACACGACACTCTCGGAGAAGGAAGCGACAGAGACGTTCCTGGGTCTCAACCATGGTCGCGTGGTTGCGCTCGGTGTTGACGCGAACGGAACCGAACACAGGGCGCAGACAACAAACCGCTCAGCGCCTGGGGCGGATGCGGCTGGCCCGTATGTTCTCGCGTTGTCGCGGCTGGATCCGAAGAAGGCGCTCGATGTTTTGATTGATGCATTCATCGCAGTCAACAAAGATCCGTGGCGGTTGGTTATTGCGGGTGATGGACCAGCAGACTACGTCGCCTTTCTCAAACGGAAGGCCTACCGCTCAGAACGAATAACTTTCACCGGTTGGGTCGAAGGCGAACAGAAGGACGCGCTATTCCGAGGCGCATCGCTGTTTGCTCTACCGTCACGTCAGGAAAACTTTGGCTTTGGCGTGCTCGAAGCGATGGCTCGCGGCGTACCGGCGTTGGTGAGTTCGCAAGTCGACCTTGCGGCGGACATTCAAGCGGCGGCTGCCGGGTGGGTCGTCGATCTGAACCAACTGGACCACGCCTTGAACGTTGCGCTTTCCGATGAAAACGAACGCGCGCAACGGGGGCGTGCTGCATATCTGTTTTCGCAGCAATACTCGTGGGACAGAACCGCCACGAATTTAATTCAACTCTATCAAGACATTCTTTCGCGACCGTGATGCTCGATCAGATCACACCTCTCATTCTCACTTACAACGAAGCACCGAACATTGGACGCACACTCGAGAACCTCGACTGGGCGCGAGACATCATCGTCGTCGATAGTTTCAGCGACGACGACACGCTACGGATCGCGTCGTCGTTTTCGCAGGTGCGCGTTTTTCAACGCGCGATTGATAGTCATAGGAATCAGTGGGAGTTTGGGTTGCGGGAAACTGGGATCAAAACTCCGTGGGTGCTGGCGCTTGACGCTGATTACGTCGTGAGTAGCGCGGTGCTTGACGAACTAGCCGAGGAATTAAACGCATCAATCGCAGGTTACAGGGCAAAATTTATTTATTGTGTTGATGGCAAGAAACTACAGAGTGGGATTTATCCGCCGGTCACGATTCTGTACCGCCGCGACGCAGCGTCTTACATTCAGGACGGACACACGCAACGTGTCGTAATCGACGGTCCAGTTGCCGATCTAAAAACGCCACTGCTCCACGACGATCGAAAACCACTCCGTCGCTGGCTGCAATCACAAACGCGCTACGCAGAACTCGAAGCACACAAACTGCTGGCTGCCGATCGAGAAACACTGCGTGTGGTCGATCGTTTGCGGCTTTGGTCCATCATTGTTCCGCCCGCGACACTTTTGTATTGCCTCTTAATCCGTGGCGGAATCTTCGATGGCTGGCCCGGTCTTTATTACGCGTGCCAACGAACGTTGGCTGAACTAATACTCGCGCTTTATCTGCTCGAATCACGATGTACATTCTCGGGATCAACGCGTATCACGGCGATGCTGCGGCGGCAATCATCAAAGACGGCCGACTGATCGCCGCGGTCGAAGAAGAGCGTTTCAATCGCATAAAACACTGCGCCGGCTTTCCCGAGCAGTCAATTCGTTACTGTCTCGAGGCCGCAAGTGTTCGAATCGAGGATGTGGACCACATCGGTATCTCGCGCGATCCGTCGGCGCATCTCCACAAAAAGATTCTTTATGCGGCGTCGCGATTGGGCGTGTTTCGCCAGGCAAAGGATCGTCTGGCTAACGCCGCTAAGGTTCGTGATCTGAAAGATGAAGTGGCGCGTGTGTTCGAAACTTCGAAACGAAATCTGCGCGCCCAATTTCACAACGTCGAACATCATCTGGCGCACCTCGCAAGCTGCTTCTTTGTTTCTCCGTTCGAGCGCGCGGCTTTGTTATCGATCGACGGTTTCGGAGACTTCATATCGACAATGTGGGCCACGGGTGTTGCGGACTCAATAGAAGTACTGGGACAGGTTGAGTATCCGCATTCAACCGGTATCGTGTACACGGCGACGACGCAATTTCTCGGCTTTCCGCACTACGGTGACGAAGGAAAAGTGATGGGGCTGGCGCCGTACGGCCGGCCGCGGTTTATCGATCAGTTCCGCGAAATTATTCGCACTGAGGAGCGCGGGCAGTTTCGTTTGAATCTCGACTACTTTCGACATCATGCGGAAGGAGTCGAGATGACGTGGGATCAGGGCTCGCCGGTGATTGGCCGGATCTTTTCTGACGAGTTTGTGAAGACGTTTGGTCCAGCGCGCGAACCGGGAACACAGTTAACGGATCGCGAACGCGACATCGCAGCGAGTTTACAGTTGCGCCTGGAAGAGATCGCGTTTCACGTGCTCAATCATCTTCACGAACAGACGCGTCTGACGGATCTCGGGTTGGCGGGTGGAGTCGCGTACAACTCCGTGATGAATGGGAAGATTCTGTTGCACACGCCGTTTCAAAGAATCTTTGTTCAACCGGCCGCGGGTGATAGCGGGACGGCGCTCGGAGTTTGTTACTACCTTTACAACCAAGTGTTGAAGCAGTCGCGCGGAGAAGCGATGTTGGGCGCGTACACCGGCCCTCAATTCTCTGATGAAGAGGTTCTCTCAGCATTGCTGCAGAGCAATGTAGAGTTTGAAGGTTACACAGATAAAGAAATGACAAAGCGGGCTGCGCGGGATATTGCGGACGGACTGGTCGTCGGTTGGTTTCAAGGACGCATGGAGTTTGGACCACGCGCGCTGGGGAATCGATCGATTGTGGTTGATCCGCGGCGCGCAGAAATGAAAGACATTCTCAACGACCGCATCAAGAAGCGCGAGCCGTTTCGGCCATTTGCGCCGTCGATACTCGAGGAAAACGTCGGTGATTATTTTGAACAGACGCATCCCGCGCCGACGATGTTGATGGTCTACCAAATCAAGCCCGAACGGCGCTCGCAGATCCCAGCGGTCACACACGTTGATGGCTCAGGACGCTTGCAGACAGTTTCGCGTAAACTCAATCAACGTTACTATCAATTGATTTCAGATTTCGCCGAGCTGACTGGCGTGCCCGTGCTGCTCAATACTTCGTTCAATGAAAACGAGCCAATTGTTTGCACGCCGCAACACGCGATCGACTGTTTTCAAAAAACCAGAATGGACGCGTTGTATCTCGGCAACTACGCGGTGAGGAGAAAATAGGACCTATAGGACCTATTAAGATCACGATGAGGATTCTTGTAACAGGTGGCGCTGGTTTCATCGGTTCGCATCTTTGCGAACGACTGCTGGGCGAAGGCAACGAGGTGCTCTGCCTCGACAACTTCTTCACGGGGCGGCGGGAGAATATCTTTCATCTGCTCGACAATCCGCGGTTCGAGTTAATCCGTCACGACGTGACCGAACCGATCCTGTTGGAAGTGGACCAAATCTATAACCTGGCGTGTCCCGCGTCGCCGGTCCATTACCAGTACAATCCTGTGAAGACGGTCAAGACGAGCGTAATGGGCGCAATAAACATGCTTGGCCTGGCTAAGCGTGTCCGCGCGCGTATCCTCCAGGCGTCTACTTCTGAAGTCTATGGCGATCCATTGGTTCATCCGCAGCCGGAAGACTACTGGGGCAACGTGAATCCGATCGGCCTGCGTTCTTGTTACGACGAAGGAAAACGGCTCGCGGAAACGTTGATGACCGACTACCACCGGCAAAATAAAGTAGACATACGCATCGCTCGAATCTTCAACACCTATGGCCCACGCATGCTCGAGGACGACGGCCGCGTCGTTTCAAATTTCATTGTGCAGGCGCTGCGTCGACAGCCGTTGACACTCTACGGCGAAGGCGAGCAGACGCGCTCTTTCTGTTACGTTTCGGATCTGGTCGAAGGACTGATTCGTTTGATGAATGCCGGCAACCTGCACGAGCCAGTCAATCTCGGTAATCCGGGCGAGTTCACGATCAAACAGCTCGCGCAAGAGGTCATGGCGATTTGCGGAACCGATTCCGGGTTCAAGTACCTGCCATTGCCCGAGGACGATCCGCGGCAACGGCAACCTGACATCTCTCGCGCGCAACAACTGCTCAACTGGAACCCGACCATTCCGTTGCGCGAGGGTTTGGAAAAAACGGTAGAAGATTTTCGTAAACGCGTGACCGAACCGCACGTTTGAAGATCCTGCTCCTCAACCAGTGTTTTTACCCCGATGTGGTTTCTACAGCACAACACCTCACCGACCTGGCTACAGAACTGTCTGCGCGCGGTCATGACGTAACTGTGATTGCGAGTGATCGTGGTTACGACAACCCTGGCCTTCGCTTCCCGCGACGTGAATCGTGGAACAGCGTTCAGATCATTCGCATTCCGTCGTTGTCGTTAGGCAAGAGCAGTCGTTGGCGGCGAGCCCTGAATTTTGGAAGCTTCGCGATCGTATGCGCGTTGCGGCTGTTGTTGCTCCCGCGTTTTGATGTTGTGGTTGCACTCACGTCACCTCCGCTCATCTCATTTCTCGCAGCATTGTTGGTGAAGTTCAAAGGCGGTCGTTTCTGTTTTTGGGTGATGGATCTGAACCCGGACGAGGCGATCGCTGCGGGTTGGCTGGACGAGCGATCGGCCTTAGCGCGCCTGCTGCAATGGATGTTGCGCTTCAGCCTCAAACACGCGGCGCACACAATTGTGCTCGACCGTTTCATGAGGGATCGAGTGCTGGCAAAGGGCGTTGAGCCAGAACGTGTCACCGTCATTCCACCGTGGTCGCATGACGATGCAGTCTGTTTTTCAGTCGAGGGCAGGGAAGCGTTTCGTTCGCAGCACGGACTCAAGGATCGATTCGTGGTGATGTACTCCGGAAACCACAGCCCGTGTCACCCGCTCGACACATTGCTCGACGCCGCACTTAACCTGAGAGCTCGTGACGACATCGTCTTTTGTTTTGTCGGTGGCGGTAGCGAACACACGAAAGTGAAGAACTTTGCGTTGCGACACGAGCTGCGCAATGTGAAGTGTTTGCCATATCAGCCGCTGCGGGAGCTCTCGAGTTCGTTATCTGCCGCTGACTTGCACGTGGTGGTGATGGGCGATGAGTTCGTCGGGATAGTTCATCCCTGCAAGATTTACAACATCCTGTCGCTCGGCATTCCTACACTCTACATTGGACCGACGCCGAGCCACGTCACCGACATCGCTTCAGATAATCGAACCGAACAATTCTTTCTCTGCGGTCACGACGACGTAAACGCAGTGGTCAAGAACATACTCTTTGCCTGCGAGTACAGCTCGCGAACGACGAACCAGCAGGGGATTTATTCCAAGCAGAAACTCTTGCCGCAACTTATCAGTGTCATCGGAGGAAATTCGTTTGAAAACCTATTTCGCCCTGTTCCTGATAGCGACAATCGCCTCACTGATTACCACGCCACTCATTAGGCGGCTCTGCCAGAGATTCAACCTACTCGATGTTCCTGCGGACGGCCGGCGCGTACACCGCACGGCCATCCCTCGGCTCGGCGGAATTGCAATTTACTTCTCATGTTTGACTGCGCTCTCGTTGTTGCCCTTCGTCGATAACCTGCTCACACAAACTCTGGGCGGTCTTCGCGCTGAGTTTCTCACGATCTTAGTTCCGGCGACGCTCGTGTTGATTCTCGGTGTTTACGATGACCTGCGCGGCACCAACGCAACTTTCAAGTTTGTGGGACTGGGAATCATCTCGACTCTGTTTTACACGATGGGTGGACGCATCGATGCGCTTTCGATTCCTTTGTTTGGCCCGGTAGAGCTGCCGCCTCTTTTGTCGTTCGTGCTCACGCTTGTTTGGCTGGTCGGCATCACCAACGCGTTCAATCTGATCGACGGACTCGATGGACTCGCGTCGGGCGCGGCGCTGTTTTCATCGCTGGTGATACTCGGCGTCGCCATTTCGCAGGAACGCACCTTGACGATCGTTGTTGCGTTGGTCCTGTGCGGCGCTGTCGCCGGTTTCCTGCGTTACAACTTCAATCCCGCTTCGATCTTTCTCGGCGACTCTGGAGCGTTATTCATCGGATTTCTTCTGGCATCGCTTTCTGTAGTTGGAACGCAGAAAGCGACCACTGCGGTGGCGATCGTAGTGCCGATTCTCGCGTTTGGTTTTCCTGTCGTAGACACGGCGATGACGATGGGGCGGAGGTTGGTCAGCCGCAAGCCGGTTTTTGAGGGTGACAACGAACACATCCATCACATGTTGTTGGCGCGCGGCTGGTCGCAACGTCGTGTTGCACTCGTGCTTTATAGCGTGTGTGCCGTGTTTGGGTTGACAGCGCTCATCTTTCCTGCCAGCGGTTCGAAACTGACCGGCTTCATGCTGTTTGTGATCTCGGTCGCGGTGATTATCGCGGTGGGCCACCTGCGTTATCACGAGGTTGATGAGATTAGAGCCGGCGTGAAACGCACGGTCGGCGATCGGCGTTTGCGCGTGGCGAATAACATTCGCGTGCGACGTGCCGCGCTCGCGCTGTCGAAGGCTTCGGACCTGCACGAGATGTTTGAAGCTGTCCGGCACATGCTCGACTTTGGTGAGTTTACTTTTGCTAACGCTCAGATTGGTCAATCCGGACGTGCCGAGCTGAACGAGCGTGCGTTCAAGGCGAGTCTGCAACGGCATCCGAAACAGGCGCTGGAGTTTCGTAATGGGCGTGTGTCGTGGTGTTGGTCCAAAAATGGGGATGAAACGGATTATGAGTTTCTGGCGCGGTCGGAGTGGTCGTTTCGATTACCGCTGGTGAAGGATGGAGTTGAGTGGGGTTGGCTGAATTTCTACCGCGGCTTTGAAAGTGAACCGTTGCTGGTGGACATAAATTATTTGAGCGATCTGTTCCGGCG
>DASZDV010000099.1:0-3112 GCA_035941575.1 Pyrinomonadaceae bacterium | reverse complement strand
GCCTCTGCCGGTAGTGCCTCCGGAATCGATGCCAAATGTCGCCTGTGCCGGTTGAAAAGCAAGTTTGTCGAACCAGATATCGACGTTAACTGTTTTCTGCATCGCCGGACTCTGTTCGGCGAGTTCCTTGAGACGCGGATCTTCTCTGAGCGCCTCTTCGTAGTCTTTCTTCCACCAGGAGACCTCGGGTGACGGCGGATCAAAACCGTCGAGCCACAAATGGAAGCGTTGTTGAATACGCGCCGGAAGCGCCGCGCTGATTGGACGTGCAATCGTCGGCAGCAAAGGCACACTCGCCTGCACGTCGCGAGGCAACGCGCCAACCACGAGAATACTGATCACCAGGAACACTGAACCGACAAAGAGCAGCAACTGCGGCCAACGTCGCACAGCGACGAGATAAAGCGTGGTGTATGCGCCACTGAAGATCAGCATCTGCCCGAAGTCTTTCAACGCAAAGAACGGAACAAACGGCAGTATCGCCATCACAAGCAAGGGTACGATGTCGCGCGCACGCGGAATCCCCCAATACGTCTCAGACAGGTCTTTGTAGCGAGCCGTGAGAATGCCCGCAAACCCAACGAGGAATGGGATCTTCGAAGGCTCCCACGGCGTCATGTTGCCGAGTGCTTTACCCGCGCTCGACGTCACCACGGCGATCGCCAGCGGCAGCAAAGTAAACAAGACGATGATGAAACTGTTGCGCTGGAGCCATAAGAGAAAACCGTCACGCGCGCACAGCGAGTAGGCGATAGCGAAAGTCAAAAAAGAGAAGATCGGAATCCAGGTGTAACTGGAAGTGATCGCGTTCCACAGAGAGTAGTTCGACTCTTTCTTCGGCAGTTGATCGATATCGATTGGTTGCGCGGGAGTCGGCGGGAGTCCCATCAACTGTTTCTTGACAGGATCATAGTTCTCCATGATGTAGCGCGTTCTCAGCGCCTGCATCTTCTCTTCACGCGCCGCGGCTTTGTTGCGCGCGTTGTATTCCGGATCGCTGTAGAGCCGGTACTGAATCAACATGCCAAACGCGAAGAGCAAGATGGCAGTCGTGAAGAGGATCCAGTTGCCGGCAAATCGTTTGCTTCGCGACAACCAGATCACAAGCATCATCAACGGCAGGAACATCATGAGGTCGCGAACGGCTCCGATGATCGACGTTTCGTAACCGCGCAAGAGTCCTGCACGATGAATCGCGACGTAGCCCGTGATCTCGAGACCGAGTATCAGCAGGATGATGATCAAATGTGATGACGCGCGGTTTTTCATCTTCGCGAAGTCAAGTTTTGCGGCGGCGGTGTCACTGGTCTGCTGCCGCTGAAATAACCCAGGTCTCTGGCCTTCAACACGAGCGCGGCCGCGATTGGCGCCGCGGATCGCGAGCCGTAACCACCGCCTTCGACGATCACAGCCATCGCTAACTGTGGTCGCTCGAGTGGCGCAATGCACAGGAACCAGCCGTCAATCCGCGGGTTCTCGTTGTCCATAATCACTTCGTCGTACTCACGAATGATGTTGCCGCGGTTATCGCGCTCGACTTTGTGACGTGTCTTTGGTTCGCCTGTTTTTGGATCGTAAACGGGCACGATTTTCTGTGCTGTTCCTGTCTTGCCACCGGTGTTGATTCCGGCGGCTTTGACGGGCGCAAACACACCGCGCGCAGTGCCGCTTGGACCACCGGTGACGAGTCCCATTATTGAACGCAGTCGCGCCGCGGTCGCCGGCGGCATGACCTGGTTGAAAGGTTGCGGCGCCACGTTGTACTCGATCTTCGGCTTCATCAACTTGCCTTCCATGTTGCCGATTGCGGATGCCGCGAGCGCCATCTGAAAAGGGGTCATCTGTCCGGCGTAACCCTGGCCGTAACCCATCAGTGCGAGATCGTATCTGGTGACTTGTTTGCCGGTGACGATAGTGGCTTCGCGCGGAGCGAGTGCACGTTTCACTGCATCACTACTCGCGTCCCAGAGTTCCGGTTCTTTCCGTCCCCGCAGTGCTTCAGACGGTGTGTCGTAACTACCGATACCTAACAACTGCGCCGCGCGTTTCAGTCGTTCCGGGCCGAGTTTCACGCCCATTTGCGCGAAGTACTGGTTACAGGAAACTTCGTAGGCCTGATCGATGCCGATGCGGCCGTGCACTTCGCCTGGTCCACCGTCGTCGAAGATCACGTTTGCGCCTGGCGCGGCGTAATAACCACTGCCGCTACAAGTGAACTCCGTGTTCTGTTCACCCGCGAGAAACGCGGCGGTCATCGTGACGGTTTTGAACGTTGAACCGGGAATGTAATACGCGCCCAGCGCGCGGCTCACGAGTGGTTTATCGCGTTCGTTTGCATCGAGACGAATCCACGTCGCCTCGTCACTGACTTCTTTCAAGCTGTAGGATGGTTCGCTGTAGAGCGCAAGCACGTCGCCGGTCTGCGGGTTGAGTATCACTACCGCGCCGTGTTTGCCTTTCAACTGGTCCATCGCGGTCTGTTGCAACGAACGATCGATCGTGAGTCGCACATCCTGATTGCCTTTGAAATCCACCGCTTGTCCGCGTACGACAGCCAACGCTTCAGGTAACGCGCCACTCTGAACACCGAACAAAGCGCGCTCCAAACCAGGATCTCCACGATCGGAGCCAAACAGGTGGGCCATCGCTTTGTCCATCGGATACTCGCGACGGATGTCGCCGGCAGAGTCTCGCTTGTAATACGCGAGCGGCTGATCGAGGCGGCCGCTGCGGTCCAGAATCCAACCGCGCAGCGTTGATTCGGACAACCGCCGCACGCGCAAATCCTTGTAGCTCAGTTGCTGAAACTTTTCGTTTTTCTCCGCCGCGTAGTTGGCCCAATAGATGTGAACGGAGAACATCCCGATTGCCAGCAGAACGAACAGCCAGCGCAGCGCTCGGAGTCCGCGGTTAGTGGAATGCGAACCAAGTCGCTTGCGAACTTCTTTCGGCAAATTCTCGGGGACGGCCGTGGTCGGCGCCGAACTGCGCCGGTTGCGAATGAGCCCGATCAGCAGCAGCAGAATGACTAACGCGAAGCCGCCGACATAAATCAGCGTGAAGAGCGCCGGTGTTCTCTCCGGGATGTGAGGAGTTGGAACAGGAGATGGCG
>DASZDV010000098.1:0-7591 GCA_035941575.1 Pyrinomonadaceae bacterium | reverse complement strand
CGACGCAGTTTTATCGCCGCGAGTCTTCAGTTTCCGCAAACGCTCCGAGCGGATTCCGAGCTGGTCCATCAGTTTGGTTTCTTGAACACAGACTTCTCGCGACGGCTCGATCCGGCGTTAAAGATTCCTGAGAGCTATCAGATCAACGCTGGTGTCGAACGCGACCTCGGCCGCGGTTTTTCAGTAGAAGCAAACTTTACCTTCACGCGTGGCATACACCTTTGGCGCGAGTTCAATGCGAACGCGGCCGTGCTGCCCGCGGGCTACAACAACTTTACCGAGTTTCTCGCGTCGCGCGACTTCGCAAACTTCACGAATCCGATTACGAACATTCGGCCGCTGCACAACGCTACGAACGCAGGTGAGTTGGTTCGGTTTGGCTACGCGAGCCTCAATGCGGCAAACCCGAATGCGATCACGCGTGTAGTTGAGTTTGGTGTGCCGGTTTCGGTGATGAATCTGACGAGTTCGTCGACAACCACTATCAATGCAGCTCTTGCCGCAATCAATCAGCTTCGACCCGACCAAACGAGGGGTGAACTCGAACAACTTATCTCGGCTGGTAATAGTTTCTATCGCGCTGTGAGCGTAGAGCTACGTAAGCGTTTCGACTTAGGGAGGGGATTTTTGGGATTCGGGAACGGATTGGGCGGATTTACGTTTCGTGCAGGATATACGCTTTCGAGTCTTGTTGACGATGGAGTTGTGAACACGTCGGACGCGTTGGTGCCGGGTGATTTTCGTGCGGAGCGCGCGCGCAGTTTGTTGGACCGCCGGCATCGTTTTGTACTTTCGGGAAGCTTCATGTTGCCGCGTTATGTTGGCGCGTTGCAGTTGTCGCCGATTTGGCGCGTTGCGTCTGAAGCGCCGTTCAATATTTCGCTGGCAGGAGTGGATCGAAATCTTGATGACGTGGGAAACGATCGGCCCAATTACTCTGGTGATCTTCGACTGTTGCGTTGGCGCAAGCCCGGCGAGCCGCTCGGGTCAGGTGTTTTTGAGGCGTTTAGTTTGCCGCCGGTTGGGCAGTCAGGAAACTTGCCGCGGAATGCGGGACGCGGCCCAGGGCTGTTTGTGTTCGATTTGAATGTGAGTAGGGATTTTCAGGTGATGGGCGCCAAGCTGCGCGCGTCGATCGAATTCGATAACGTTCTCAACAAGACCGTTTACAGCTTTGGTTCTGAGTTTATTGATTTCAATCCCGGTGCTGAAAAATCCCTCCTTTTGGCGTCACGCACCGGACGCCCTCGCCAACTGCGTGCGGGGTTAAAGTTGGAGTTCTAAGTGGAGGAGAATAAATACAGGGATCTTACGTACAGGATCATCGTGTTTATTACGATGTTTACAACGAACTGGGACATGGATTTTTGGAATCTGTGTACCAAAAATCCCTGGGCATAGCGCTTCGGTCAGCAGGCCTCGACGCCTGCTGGCCAATAGCCATACCTGTACGGTTCAGAGGACACCAGGTGGGCCACTTTGAAGCGGATATGCTGGTCGAGAAGTGCGTCTTGCTCGAATTGAAAGCTTTGAGAGCGCTGGATCGTTCCCACGAGGCACAGTTGCGGAACTACCTGCGTGCTACGGATATCGAGGTCGGATTACTGCTCAACTTTGGCCTGAGGCCGGAGTTTAGAAGACTGCTTTTCAGCAACCTTGGCAAAGTAATTCGTTAGCAATTCGGCCTGGTTAGTTTCAATCCGGGCGGACTTTTCAGCGGAATCACACCGCGCTCGCGACTTCTCTATTCTTCTTTTCATCCATCGCTGGTTCATGGTCGTAAAACCTTCCAACACTATTTCTGATGTCTTTCCTGCCCCCGCAGTTTGCATCCCTTTAACTTCTAACGCGTAGTATTACGAAAAAAGAGGCCGTTTCGTTGTGATAAACTTCAATCTGCGTGGAGGTTTTTTTGCTCGCGGAATGGCAATTACCGACTCACAAACCGAGCACGTCAGCGAGGTCGAGGCAGCCCTGCTCGACGCCGAGCTTTTCATGAAGTACCAGGCGCCGGATCGCGCCATTAAACGCCTCCGGACTGCACTGGAAGTAAACAGTCGATCAATCAAATTGCGCGAACGACTCCGCGAGGTCCATTCCTCCCAAAAACAGAACGAGGAAGCCGCCCGGCAATGCCTCGCACTAGCCAGTCTTTACATTGAGCGCGACGACTTCGACACCGCCCAGGACCGTCTACTCGAGGCCAAACAGCTCGACGCGCGCATCAACATCGCGGGTGGACTCGAAGCGATTCGCCGCGCGCGCCGGCCCGACCTCAAACCGACGCCCGCTGCCGAACCGGTGTTTGAGAAAAAACACTTCACGCTTGCGGGAGATCTCAGCGCGATCAGCGTCTTCGACGCGATTCAGGTGATAGAAAATGCGCGGCTCAACGGCGCGCTAACGCTTAGCGGCAGTGGCCCTGAAGGTCAGGTGAAGTTCAATGAGGGCCGGATCGTCGATGCGTCATGTGAAGGTGAGAGCGGCGAGAAAGGCTTTCAGCGTGTGGTCGAGATCACTAACGGCACGTTTGAGTTTCAAAAAATGGACGAGCAGTTTCCCGTCAGGATACAAGCGCTCAGCAACACAAACCTCATTCTCGACACGTTGCGAATGCTTGACGAGCAGAAGCAGTAAATCACAAAAAAGCACAAGAGTTTCACAAAGAGGCACAAGACAAACAACCCAAAGGAGCCATGAACATTCGCATGTCGACTTGTGCCTTTTCGTGAAACTCTTGTGCTTCTTTGTGATACTCAATCAATCAGCAATCGCGTATTCAACGCCTCTGCTTTTTCGATCGCCGTGAGCAGTCGCAAAAACTGCGTGTAGTTTCGGCTGCGTGAGGTAAGACGCGCGACTTCCGATTGGCTCAATTCACTGCGTAACAGAAGATCGAGAAAGTCGTAATAGTCAGCGGCCGCTTCGAAAGGAAGCTCGCGTGTGTAAGTGGTGTTTTGACTGTCTTCAGAACGAAACCCAGCGAGTAGATCGAAAACGTTGTCAGTGGTCAGCCTCGACGCGTCACGCGTGAGAACAATCGGCACGCGCAGTTCAAAGAAACGCAAACCCTCGGCAGTAACAACCCGCCGCAATTCCTTCGTCGCTTCGCCATCAAACGGCGATTCCGGATCGACGAGAATGCGCAGTAGCCGCGGCTGATCTTCTTTATCAATCGTGTCAAGCGAAAGCTGAACGCGATCGGCGAGAAACTTTTCAAACACCGCCTCGATCGGGTAATTGATTCGCCCGAGGCAACCCACTGATTCGCCCTCGCCTGCGACGTCCAGCGGCAGGCATGCCGGACAATGCGGACAGATGCTGGTTGCGGCCTGCATCCGTTCAATCTCAGGAGTCGCACGTTCCACCCATTCGATCTTGTCAATGGAAGGCGCGCCGGCATCGCCGGTTGTTAACTTTGCATGCAAACTGCTCAACCGTCCCCACTCGCGGAGGTGCTGTTCGGAGTAGTTTGCGCGCAGTGGGCAGGAGTATTGCAGTGCGAATTCGAGTGACATGGGCGTTGAGATGAGAACACAGGGCCGGTCATCGAGCAAGCGAGTGCCTTTGTGTTAAGCTTTTGTTCACTTCCGCAACCGCCGCATAGAAAGGTCATGCCCAATGGCAGTTAGTCAGGAACTTTTGGAAATACTCGCCTGTCCGGCTTGCAAAGCAAAAGTAGAACCCAAGCCTGAAGGCGATGCGCTGAAGTGCGTTGAGTGCAAACGCGTGTACCCGATACGCGACGATATTCCGGTTATGTTGATCGACGAAGCCACGATCGAAGAATCCGCGAATGAACACTCTGCGTGACATAGTTGAGTCTCCTTCACAAGTGCGGGTGTCGGAGACGAACGCGTACGGCCAGAACGATGAAGCGCCGCAATCGCTCGCGCCTGCTCGATGGGATTGGGACAAGGTGCAACGCGTTTTGGTCGTTCGCCTGCGATCGATTGGCGACACCGTCTTAGCGACGCCTTCACTCTTCGCTCTCAAACGTTTTCTGCCGCACGCCGAGGTCGACATTCTTGTTGAAGACTGGGTGGCGCCGCTGCTCACGGATCATCCGTATCTTGACAATGTCGTTGTGCTTGAACGTGGTGGACTCGCAACTCGTATGCGTGTCGCCGGACAACTGAGATCTGCTCGTTACGACGTTGTTTACAACCTGCACGGCGGCACTACAGCCACGTTCCTGACACGAGCGACGGGCGCGCGCCACCGGGTCGGATTTAAAACATATCAATACGCGAAACTTCACACGGAGTTGGTACCGTCTGCTTCGTTGCTATGGGGACGACAAAGAGCACATTCAGTCGAACAGCAACTGGCGCTGCTTGGTTGGACGGGAGTTCCTGTCAGCGATCGGCCGCGAACCCAGTTAGGTGTTTCGGCAGAAGCCACTGAAGCCGTTAACCAGCGTCTCGCTGCTGCGGGACTCGCCGATCGGAAGCTGGCCCTGATTCATCCTGCAACTGCTTTTGAGACGAAGCGATGGTCCACGGAAAACTTTGCGCGCGTCGCTGAGTACGTGGCGGAGAGAGGCTATGCACCGGTTGCTGTTGCTGGGCCGCTGGAACAGGCGATCTTAAAAGATCTTCTTGGCGAAGCATCCGTGAAAATCGTTGATCTCGAGTTGTCGCTCCCGGAAGTGACCGCGCTTGCTGCGCGTTCGCAATTGTTCGTCGGCAACGACAGCGGCATCGCACACATTGCCGCCGCTGTCGGAACGCCGTCTGTCGTCATCTTTGGTTCGTCAAACATTGCTCACTGGCGGCCGTGGAACCGCGCTCGTGCGGAGATCGTGTTTGAAGAGATGCCATGCCAACCTTGCCACGGTTACTTTTGCGAGAAGTTCCCCGCGCCTGAGTGTATTCTTCGCGTGCCGGTGAGCAGAGTCGTGGCTGCAATTGAACGATGTCTCAACTAACAAAAACTCGCGCGTCTGAAATCCTGGGAACACTTCGCGATCGTAAAGTGCTTGTGCTCGGCGATGTGATGCTCGACGAGTTTGTTTGGGGCGACGTCACCAGGATCTCGCCCGAAGGACCAGTTCCGGTTGTTGATGTGCGGCGCGAGTCGGTCCATCTGGGCGGCGCGGCGAACGTTCTGGCAAACCTGGTTGCGCTCGGCGCGCATGGTTGGGTTGTCGGAGTTGTTGGAAACGACCGGGCTGGGGATTTGCTGCGCAACGAGTTGCGGCAACTGAATTCTAGTGGCGACGAAGGCGTGATTGTTGACGACACGCGGCGTTCAACTACGAAGACGCGCATTGTGGCGCACAGCCAACTGGTCGTGCGAGCAGATCGAGAGTCGCGTGCGCCGGTCGATTCGCAAGTGGAACAGCAGATCGTTGCGCGGCTAAAGGAACGAGTGGCGGAAGCACACGCTTTCGTTGTTTCTGATTACGACAAAGGCGTGGTCACACCGGCGATACTGAGCGAGATTCTGCCGTTTGCGTACGAGCGCGTGCCTGTTCTGGTTGATCCGAAAGTGCGAAACTTCAATTGGTATCGACCGGCGACGCTGATTACGCCAAATCATCTTGAAGCTTTGCGGATGAGCCAGACTGAGGATCATTCCGATGACGGTTCTCATAACGCCGCGCGCGTCATTCAGCAAAAGCTCGGGTGTGACGCTGTGCTGATCACGCGCGGGGATCGCGGGATGATGCTGTTGGAATCAGGCGGGCAACCGGTTTATGTCGAAACGGCGGCGCGCGAGGTTTACGATGTGACGGGTGCGGGTGACACGGTTATCGCTACGCTCGCGGGTGCGTTGGCTTCGGGAGCCACAATGCTCGAGGCCGCGACGCTCGCGAACCACGCGGCCGGACTTGTCGTCGGCAAGGTCGGTACCGCGACGGCAAGTGCGTCTGAACTGATCGGCACGTTCGACTGAAGACTTCGAGCGTAAAGCGCCCGACTGAACGGTGCGCATGCCGACGAACGTCAACGGTCCGCAGCGTACGACAGCGCCCGAAGGGCGCGACAGAAGGTAGCCAGGGGCCGCGCGAAGCGCGCTGCCCCTGGAATTGAAGAAAAAAAAGACGAATAGCGCCGAAGGCGCGACAGAAAAATAGCCACGGACCAGAGCATACACGGCTATGCTAGGCAAGACTCTTCGCAACTATCGCATCACGGAGAAGCTCGGCGTGGGCGGTCAGGGAGCGGTCTACAAAGCCGTCGATAACAAACTGGGCCGCGCCGTCGTCATTAAGGTCATTCCACCCGAACTCAGCGTGAAAGAGGCAAACCTCAAACGCTTCGAACGCGAAGCACGTCTCGCCTCCTCGTTGGACCACCCAAACATCTGCACCATCTTCGATCTCGACGAACAAGACGGAATGCACTTCATCGCAATGCAGTACGTTGAAGGCAAAAACGTTCGCCAACTCGTTGCTGGCCGCCCACTCGAACTAAAGACTGCGCTCCTGATCGGGTTACAAGTCGCCGACGCCCTCACGGCCGCACATAGCCGCGGCATCATTCATCGCGATATCAAATCCGGCAACGTGATGGTCACAGCTCAAGGCCAGGTTAAGGTGCTCGACTTCGGCTTGGCCAAACTCCTCGACGACACCGAAGCCGCGTCTTCCGGTATTCACCGCACCGACCTCAGTGAGTTCGGTGTTTTGCTTTACGAAATGCTCAGCGGCACTTGGCCGTTTCGCGGAAAGACGACAATCGACGTCCGTCACGCTGTGTTACACGATCCACCACGCCCAATCGACGAAGTACGCGGAACTCCGATTCCGCCACGCCTCCAGCAGATCATCGATCGCGCCTTAGCCAAGGAACCGAAAGATCGCTTTCAGAACATGGAAGACTTCCGCAACGAATTGCGGCAAGTGCTTCAGGAGCTCGATGCCGGTGCCGCCCCGTATCAATCCGTCGTCCCCGAACCACCGCGTCATCTTGCAGGCGCGAATCCTGTGACCCGCGCTGTGCGCTGGTTGAAATCGATAACGCGAAGTGAAACCCCAACTACTTCTCCCAACGTCGTGAGTTCGTCGAAACCCGGCATTCACGAAACGCCATTCACCACAATCGCCGACCAGGAGAAAAAGAGCCTCGCCATCCTTTGCTTTCGGAATTTGGGCAACGATCCATCCGCGAGTTTCTACGAGTTCTCTCTCGCCGACGCGGTGATTACTGAGTTGGCGCGCGTGCGGTCGCTCGTGGTGCGGCCGTCTTCAGTGATCGCACGCTACCAGGGACAACAAAAAGATCCACGCGAGATCGGTCAGGAGTTGAATGTGAGTGCGGTTCTAACGGCGGGTTTCATTCACGCCGGGGAACGCTTCCGCGTCACGGCACAACTCATCGACGTGGCCTCGGGCGAGTTGTTGTGGAGCGATCGCATTGACACGGCCGCGTCCGACATCATCGTTCTCCAGGACACGATCGCACAGCGCATCGTCGAAGGTCTTCGCGTCGAGTTGAGTCCGGCCGAACAGTCAGGCATTGCGAAGGCCGCGACACAAAATCCAGTGGCTTACGAACAGTACCTACGCGGTCGCGATCTGTTCGCACGGTTCATCTTTCGAACGCTTTCCCAGGAAGACTGCGATGCCGCGATCGAACATTTC
>DASZDV010000097.1:0-2026 GCA_035941575.1 Pyrinomonadaceae bacterium | reverse complement strand
TTGGACCAAACGCCAGGAAGTCATCGACTGTGGCGAAGAGTTGCATGTTCAGGATTTGTGATTCAACTCCGTCGACCTTGGTGCGCAGAAACGCCCAGCCGAATTTCATGTTGTGCGCATCGAACAGCTTGGCCGCGTTCGCCGAGAGCGACGTGTATTTCTGGTCTAGAAATGACGCGGACGTGTTATTGCCGAACGAAACCGACCCGAGGTTTCCCGCAATGCCGCCCGTCGTAAACGAACTGAACATCTGGAACGTGGTGCCGACGCCCGCTTCAGGATGCGACGGTGCAGAGTTCGATCTATCCCCACGATAACCGCCGCGCAACGTTACGATCCACGGATTGCTTTGATCGCCCAACAGCATCTCGTCGGCGAAGCCGAGCAGCAGGCTGCGCCCGCTCGTATCGTTTCGGCGTGAAGGCAAACTGGTTGAGGCCGAAAGTGGCAGAAACTCCTTTACGACACCGTTGGTGTAATTCACTTCCTGCGAGAGGCGGTGGCGCCCGAGCTGCTCGTCAAACTTGAAGAAACCACGCGTTTCATAGATGCGCGACGGATTATCAAACGGAACTTCGAAGTCGCGTAGAATCTTGTCGGCTTGAGCGTTGCCGGTGCTGGGAAAAGTAAAATTCAAACGCCGTTTCTCGGTAATCCGTTCACCCGAACCGAAGAAGAACACTTTGTCTTTAACTATTTTTCCGCCCATCGCGAGGCTGTAGTCATAGCGGTGCAGGGAAGGCGCGTCTTGTCCGGGTGTTAGCGAATTGGATGAGTCGAAGGCATCGTTGCGATGAAAGATCGAACCCACGCCGTGAAGATCGTTTCGGCCGCTGCGTGTAATGACGTTAACGATCGCGCCTGAGGCTTGTCCGAATTCAGCTTTGTAGCCCGCCGTCAACACCTGAAACTCTGCAATCGTTTCCTGATTGAATTGCGCCGCGGCGCCGCCGCTGACTGTGTTCTTGTTCGGCTGGCCGTCGATCATGAAGTTGTTATTGCCGGAGCGTTCGCCGAGCACCGGTGTGGAATTATCTGAGCCGGCGTTTGCCTGATGATTGACCACAACGCCCGGCACGAGCTGTAACAGATCGAGGTAGTTTCGACCATTGACCGGCATCTCCGTGATTTGGCGCGGCGTAACTGTGGCGCCGGTGGCCGGCGTTGTGGGATCGATCGTCAGCGAGTCTGAGGTGATGCTCACGCGTTCCTGCACCTGGCCCACTTCGAGTTGAATGTCGATCTTGACCGTGCGATTAACTGTCAATTCGATGTTGGGAAAACTCTGCAAGGCAAACCCCGTTTGCGTCGCTGATAGTGCATAGGTTCCGGCGGGCAACGCACTGACGCGATAGAAGCCGTTCTCGTCGCTGGTTGTCGTGCGTTGTATACCAAGCGCCTCTGACTTGACGTTGATCTGCGCGCCCGCGACGACGCGGCCTTGAGCATCCTTTACCGTGCCTTCGATCGCGGCCGTGGTGGTCTGGGCCATCGCGGGTTTGGCCAGAAGGTGAGGCAAGATAAATCCAAAAGAAAGCACGATTAGAATGGATACGAGTTTCATCACTGCCTCCTCTAGTGAATTACTTTTCAGCCACGCGCTTGAATGGATAGTCCGCCATGCCAGGCAGACCGAGCACCAGGTTGTCGATTTTTCCCTGAGCGTTCAGTGCAAAGGTGACAAAGACCTTTGCGTCTCCGGCAGCGAAGAATCGCGCCCGGAAAGTGTCGTAGTGCCAGTGTTCGAGATCGCCCGTGAACGCTGGCCCATAACGCACACTCAATTTTGAATTCTGGTGATTGACTTTGACGTCGCCATAGAGTTCGTTGCGATAAGTGCCTGCGTATTTGTCGAGGGAGAGGGAAGGATTAGTGTTGGCGACGCGTTCGGATTCCTGTTTTTTCTCAGCCGCCTTCGCTTGTTCTTCAAGTGTCTTCGCGTTCTTCAGGAACTCCGCGCTCCAGTCACGTGGCGGCGCAGCGAGAAACGCGTCGAAGATGCGATACATCAGCGCGACGGGGAGTC
>DASZDV010000096.1:0-3979 GCA_035941575.1 Pyrinomonadaceae bacterium | reverse complement strand
GCCCTTTTTCGCGGGGCATGCCAGTTGCCAAACGTATGTGCAGGGGAGGTAGTACAAATGAAACTAAATTACTCGAGTAAGAAACTGAGCGGTTATATTCTGGCACTCTTCCTGATTCTTGGATTCACAGCAATCGCCAGTAACAGCGTTCAGGCTCAATATCCCTGGGGCCGTGACCGCGACTATCGGGACGACCGTTACCGGCGTGATCGCGATCGCGATCGCTATGACGATCGCTATCGGCGCAACGCTTACGGCTACCAGGTAGCGCGACAGCAGGGCTACAGCTACGGCATGAACGTCGGTGCGGCTGATGCCCAGCGCGGACAGAGTTATAACCCGGAGCGTTCGCGTTACTACAAGAACGCAACCGAAGGTTACAACTCGTCCTACGGAAACAAGGGACAGTACAAGCAGATCTTTCGCGATGCGTTTGAACAGGGATACCGGGATGGCTTCCAGCAATACGGAGGCTACAATCGCCGAAACAGCGGCCGTTGGGGCCGGATCTGGCCATAACAGCTAAGTCGTAAACAGCTATTCGGCCACGAATTCCAGAAGTTCGAAAAAGCTGGAATCCGTGGCCGATTCGCATTTCCTTTAGGTTGTGAACGCACTAGCCCAACACAACCCAACGATTTCAATCAAGCTGGGATTTGCCCCCCGGCGACGCCCCAAACTCTTTTCACTCGTTAACCGCAAAACCGTAGTGCCATCGACCGACGAGTTCATGCGCGTGAGCAACGCGACTGTTCGCGAAGGACGATCACATCGCGTTTGGCCGCCCGAGGTTTTACGCCAGTTTCAGATGGCTGAAGTGGTCACCTCCGACGTGCGGCACTACGTAGTTCGCGACCGCAGCATCTCGCCGGCTAGGTGATTGTCGATTGCCAATTGCCGACTGGCGATTTTCAAGCCGCGTTACTACGAGAGAGTCGGAAAGCGAAGACTGCCTTACAATCGACAATCGGCAATCGCAAATTGGCAATTACTTCTTTCCGTTCTGTTCGTCGAGCCACTGTTTGAGTGGCGCGAAGTAGTCGATTATCGCGGTCGCATCCATCTTCTCTTCGCCGGTCATTGCTTTCAGCGCTTCGGGCCACGGCTTACTTGTGCCCATCGCCAGCATCGCCTTCAGCTTCTCGCCGGCTTTCTTGTTCCCGTAGATCGAACACTGGTACAGCGGCCCGTTGAATCCGGCCTCGCGGCACAACGCGCGATGAAATTGAAACTGTAGAATCGCCGCCAGGAAGTAACGAGCGTAAGGCGTGTTTGCCGGAACGTGATACTTCGCTCCCGGATCGAAGTCCTGTTCGGTGCGGGGTACCGGTGCTGCAATGCCTTGGTACTTTTCGCGCAGCTCCCACCACGCTTTGTTGTAATCGTTTGGCCCAACCTCGCCCGAGAAGACCTTCCAACGCCACTGGTCAACCAAATAACCAAAGGGCAGAAACGCGACCTTGTCGAGCGCACGATTGAGCAGGAAACCGATGTCAGCCGACTGGTCGGGAACTTTTTCAATCAGTCCTAGTTGCTTGAGATACTGCGGCGTAACTGAGAGCGCGATCGAGTCGCCGATCGCTTCGTGAAATCCGTCGTTAGCGCCGTCGCGGAAGAGAAAGGGTTGTCCCGCGTAGGCCATCTGGTAATAGTTGTGACCCAGTTCGTGATGGACGACGGTGAAGTCTTCCTCGGTGATCTGTGTACACATTTTCAGCCGGACGTCTTTTTCATAATCGAGGTCCCAGGCGCTCGCGTGACAAACCACTTCGCGATCCGCTGGTTTTGTGAGCATCGATCTGTCCCAGAAGCTCGCCGGCAACGATTCGAAGCCGAGTGACGTAAAGAAGCCCTCGCCGTAACGAACCATCTGTTTGGCGTCGGTGTTGCGCGCTTTCAGGTTGGCCGTGAGATCGAAGCCGCGATCCGCGTTGGCTGGTGCGAGCAACGGATAGATGTTTGCCCAACCCTGCGCCCACATGTTGCCGAGGAGGTGAGCAGGGATCGGTTTGTCTTCCGAAACAACGTTTGGACCATACTTTTCGGAGAGTTTACGTCGCGTGTAGGTGTAGAGCGAGTCGTAAAGCGGTTTGACCTGTTGCCACAGACGCTCCATGTCGGCGGCAAACGCGTCCGGTTCCATATCGTATTTGGAACGCCACATCGCGCCGGTGTCCTTGAAGCCCATCTCCTTCGCGCCTTTATTGCTGAGTTCAACAAAGCGCACGTAGTCTTTGCGAATCGGAATTGCGATCTGGTGCCAACCTACCCACGTGCGCTTCAACTCTTCCGGGTCGCGGCTGTTGGCCATGATCTGTTCCAACTCGGGAAGGCTGAGGCATTTTCCTTTGTCACCTTCAGGGCAGTACTTTCCTTTGCCGTAGTCGCCTTCCATTGAGGCGGCGATCTTTGTGAGTTCGGCGCGCTCGGCTGGATCTTTCGGAGCAGGCAACGTCAACGACAATTTCAAAAGTTTCAGTTTGCGCTTTGTGTCTGCCGGAAGGTCCAGCGCTTCGTAGCGCCGCGCCTGTTCGGCGAGTTCTGTCGTTGCGGCAATCAGGTTCTCATTTGCCTCGGCGGCGAGCGCCTCGGTGTCGTCAGTGACAAAGGTGCTCTTCACCCAATCAGCGCGGCCCGCCTTGATGCTGAGGTCCATGAGTCGCTTTTCGGTGCCGGCGATAAACTTTTCAGCCTCTTCTTTCGTTCCGGCGCCGGATGTTGAAATGGTTCCAGGATTGTCAGTACAAGAAGACATAAGCAGCAGTCCTACACAGAGAAGAAAGGACCCGCCCAACCAAAGTTGACGAGGTCGATAGTTGAAGCTCACAGTTAACCTCCTGAGTTTATGGGGAGGACCACAATATAACCTGTTGTATTATCTGAAACCACTTACCATGAAGACTCTAACTTTCCTCTTGTGTGCCTTGCTGCTCGCTGTTCCATCAGGCTTCAAGGCTGAAGACAATTTCACGCTCGTGAAGGTCGCAGATGGTGTTTACGCGGCGATTGCGAAACCCGGTGGGCTGGCTTCAGGCAACGCGGGGTTTGTTGCTGGTGACGATGGCGTGTTGATGGTCGATACGTTCTTAACGCCGGCGGCGGTCGAAGATCTGATTGGCGTCATTGCGACTGAAACAAAGCAACCGCTCAAATACGCGCTCAACACGCACTATCACCTGGACCATACTGGCGGAAACCAGGTTCTCGCGGCGCGCGGGGTGCCGATCATCGCGCACGAGAAACTGATGGAGTGGCAAACTGTGAAGAATCGCCGGTTTCTGCGGGCTCCTGAGGAATTGCAGAAGATACGTGATGCGGCGGTAAAACAGTTGAGCGAGACACCGGCGGATCAGGTGGATAAGCGCGCGCCGCTGGAAGGACAGATTCGGCGGTTCGATGCGATGATGACGATCAAACTCACGAATCCGACTGTGACGTTTGCGTCCGGCACAGTTCACTTGCATCTGGGGAAACGCGAAGTTGTCTTGTTTACCTTACCGGGCCACACCGGTGGCGACGTGCTGGCTTACGTTCCGGATGCAAATGTTGTTTTCATGGGTGACATGGGTTGGCGCAAAACACTGCCGAATCTCGTCGATGCGACGGTGAATGATTGGATCGTCTCGCTGGATAAGTTGTTGGCTGATTATCCGACAGCGAAGTTTGTGCCCGGCCATGGTGAAGTCGCGACTGCTGCGGAGATCAGGGAGTTTAGAGATTATCTCGACGACTTGCGCACGCGTGTGAAGCAGGCGATGGCTGACGGCCTCACCATCGAACAAGCGAAACAACAATTGAAGTTACCGGACAAATACAAAGACTTCGCGTTTAACAACTTCGCGGTGCCGAACGTTGAGGATATGTACAAGGAGCTTAAGGGAACGAAGTTTTAGCGAGAGCGCGCTTTGTGTCGGCGGTTGAGCTTGGATAAGAGTCCGCGCCAAAGGCGCGTACCAAAGACAGAGGTTTCAATCAAGAT
>DASZDV010000095.1:0-2279 GCA_035941575.1 Pyrinomonadaceae bacterium | reverse complement strand
ATGCCTTACTCAAGTCGTTCGCCAACTGATTCATCGCTTCATGCGCGCGAGCGGCATCCAGTTTGAACTCGCCACCCAACAATCCACCGCCTCCAAAGTGGCCCAACACGACGTGTGCATCAGTTACGGTCGGCAACATCGATCGTCCATAGCACGCCGGTCCTGGATCGGCGCCCGCGGATTCTGGTCCAACGCGCAACGAACCACCTTCATCTACGCGCGCAATCGATCCGCCGCCGGCGCCAACGGTGTGAATGTCCATGACCGAAACCGCGACAGGCAGTCCCGCAACTGTCGCTTCATTCGTCGTGCGAATGGCGCCACTGTCGCACAGCGCGACGTCTGTCGAAGTACCGCCCATGTCGAACGTGATGATGTTCTTGATGCCTGCGGCTTGCGCGGCGCGCAGTGCGCCGACGACGCCGCCTGAAGGACCAGAAAGGATTGTGCGTACCGGTTCGACTGCCGCCATCTCCGCCGAGATGCTGCCACAGGACGATTGCATCACGCGTAAGGGGAAGCGGCTGCTCAACCGTTTCAAGTAGCGGCCCATCAGAGGTTGCAAATAAGCATTAATAACAACCGTCGATGTGCGTTCGTACTCGCGATATTCAGGCAGTATCCTGCTTGAAATTGAAACCGGTACGCCAAGCGTCTCAATCGCTTTCCTTACTTGTTCTTCGTGTTGCGGGTGCAGAAACGAAAAGAGCAACGAAACGGCCACGGATTCCACGTTCTCGCGTTTCAGTTTTTGAATTAATGGTTCAAGGTCTTTTTCGTCGAGCGGTTGTAGCACTGCGCCTGAAGCTACGACGCGCTCGGCGACGCCAAGTCGAAGCTCGTCTGAAACCAGTGGCGGCGGCTTGACGGCGTTGAGATTGTAGAGTTCGGGCCGCGCCTGGCGGCCGATCACGAGAACGTCTTCGAAGCCTTTCGTCGTGATCAATGCTGTGCGCGCGCCGCGACGTTGAAGCAAAGCGTTCGTGCCTACAGTGGTGCCATGGACGACCTCCACCGCAATATTTTTTTTGCCACAGATCCGCGTTAGACCTTGTTCGATGGCAAGTGAGGGATCAGATGGAGTTGATGGAATCTTAAAGAGTTGGATTTGCCCGTCTTGTTCGAAAACGAAGTCGGTAAACGTGCCACCCGTGTCAACGCCGATACGGATCGACTCAGCCACCGACGTCCACCCAGCAGCCGCTATCGTTAGAATTGCGCACTGCATCGAGCACGAGTTGCACTCGATAACCATCTTCAAACGTAGCCGCGTCCGCCACCGTCGTCTTGCCGCTGCGCAAAGCTTCCACGACGCGGCAGGCGAACGCCGTGAATCCTCGCGACCAACTGCTCTCGCGCATGCCCTGGGCCATGTGATCCTGATCAACCTGCACCGGACGCCACGTTCCTGAGCCAGCGGGCGAGCGCCAAAGCTCGCCCGTCTCTTCAACCATCAACGCGCCCTTCGTGCCATAGATCTCGAGACGGTTCTCATACTTTCCCGACTCGACCACTGACAACGCCGCGGCGCCCGTCGCACCGCTCGTGTACTGACCATCAGCAAACTTAAACAGCAGTTTTGCTTCATCGTCAGTCGTCACCGCACGTGGGCCGCCCGAAGATTTATCGGGACGTTCCTTGATGTGAGTGGTTAGCATCCCGAAAGCGCGTGTGACTTCAGTGCTCAGCATCCAGCGAAACGAATCGACAACGTGAGATCCGATTGCGCCGAGTGTTCCACCGCCCATGGCCGCATCGGACCACCAGTCCCAACCGCGATCTGCAATACCGCGATAGTCGGAACGAAAAACGTAATTGCAATGCCGAACCGTTCCGATTGCGCCGGTTTGCAACATGCCACGCATCGTCCGGCGGCTGTTCAGAAACCGCAACTCGTGATCGATTAGCGCCAGCACACCGGCCGACCGCGCTTTTTCGACCATGCGCGCCGCTTCGTCGGCGTTCAGCGCCATCGGCTTTTCGCAAAGCACCGCCTTGCCTTGTTCGAGCGCTGCGAGCGTGATCTCAATGTGCGTTGACGGCGGAGTGACAACACTAACGAGATCGACGTCGTTGCGTTCGACCAGTTCCTGCCAGTCCGCTGCCACATGTTCAATACCAAATTCGTGTGCGACCGCGGCGGCGCGGTCGTGGTGGCGACTGGCGACCGCCACCACTTTCGCGCCCATGCAATCGCGAAATCCCGGGATCTGCGTGGTCCGGGCAAACCCCGCGCCCACAATTCCAATGCCAACCGGTGTGGTCTTCATGGCGGTATT
>DASZDV010000094.1:0-3532 GCA_035941575.1 Pyrinomonadaceae bacterium | reverse complement strand
GCTTCCAGTGGAGACCGGCAGCGTGAAATGGCGCGCCGAGACGAGAGGGTCGACCGTTGTTCTGCTCATGGACCCGCAAGCGGCGGTGAAGAATTGGGCCGGACAATTCGGCATCATCTTCACGCACGAGTTGTTGCACCTATGGATACCCAACGCGCTGCGTCTGCAAGGCGACTACGACTGGTTCTTCGAAGGTTTCACCCTGTACACAGCTCTCGTGACGGCCCTTGAGTTAAAACTCATTAACTTCGACGAGTACGTCGCAACGCTCACGCGTGTTTACGATTCCTATCTTTCGCGTGCCGACGGGCTTTCGCTACTCGATGCTTCCGAGCGCCGCTGGACCAGCGGCAACGCCACCGTCTATGACAAAGGAATGTTGGTCGCGTTTCTTTACGATCTTGCGATCAGGAGAGACTCGGGCGGCAAGACACGGCTTGGAAGTATGTACAAGAAGCTACTTGCCATCGGCGCGACTCAGCCTGGCAATGCAAATGAAGTTATAATCCAATTGCTGAGTTCGACCGCGGCCGGCGCCGACCTCGCAAAGAGATACATCGAGGGCCGTCAGGAGCTTGATATTAAGCAGATTCTTGCCGACAGAAAGCAGTTATCAAAATCGCTTGGTTATCGTTAGACAAATGAAAATTCGAGCTATTAAGACGTTGGTGCTTTTCGCTGTTCCTCTTGTATTGCTTGGATGTCAAACGCTGGCATCTAAGAGCAGCACCGGAGTGGTCGTGGCGCGCCGTGCGCAGATTAGAAGTTCGACGGCCGTGGTGGCGGCGGATCTACTGCAAGTGAATCGTGGCGACCTCGTTGAGATACTCGATTCGACAGACGTTAGCGATCCGAGTGACAACACCAAAAAAGAAAGATGGCTGCGGGTCAAAGCTCGTGACGAAGACGCGACCGAGGGCTGGATCGAAGCGCGAAACGTGATGCCCGAAGACGTGCTCGACGAGTCGAAGAAACTGGCAGACCAGGATACGGGAATTCCGGCGCAGGCGAGCGGTCAGCTGAGAGCGAGTTCGAATCTGCGTCTCACGCCGGATCGCAGCGACAACGAAAACATCATGATGCGACTCGACAGTGGATCGAGTTTCGACATCGTCGGTTGGAAACGTGTGCCGAAGCCAAAATCATCGGAGGCGATCGAAAGCGACGTCGCTCCCAAGGCGGGCAGCGCGCAACAGGGATCGGCGAGATCCGGCCGGCAGGGAGAAGAGTCAACTGAAGAAGAGGAACCCAACGAGCTTTGGTACAAGGTAAGATTGTCGCCGAATGCGTCGCCTGCGCCCGCAGGTTGGATCTATGGCAAACAGGTGGAACTCACCGTGCCGAGCGATATCATTTTTTATCGTACCGGGCGCGAGTTTGTGGCGTGGCAACGGCTCGATAGCGACAACAAAGATAACAACGCAACCGATAAGGACGGCGCGCGCGAGACGAAGCCGGGAAGTTGGTTAATACTCGAGAAGAGCAGTGCGAACCAGCAGCACACTGTCGATGAACCTGATTTCGATCGCATTTATGTTTTGGGCTACGACAAACGCAATCAGGAACACTACACCGCCTATCGCAGTCCTGATTTGCGAGGCTACTTGCCTGCAAAGATTGAAGGGCACGGCGAGAACAGGTCGTTCACGATCCGGCTTCAGGAAGACGAGGGTGGGGAAGTAAAAGAGGTGCGGTACACCGTGTACAAGGACGCGCGCGGAGTGTTGAAGGTGAACGCTCCAAACGTGCCAACGAAAGGGCGCCGCAGATAACGCATATGGATCGGCCACTGGTAATCGGCATCGGCGGATACACTTCGAACGTCGGAAAGACGACGTTGCTGTGTGAGCTTTTGAAGGCGTTTCCTGGTTGGGAAGCAATCAAGGCGACTCGCGGCCATTACCGATCGTGCGGCAAGGATCCTCAGGCCTGTTGTGTTAGTCACTTGCTGTCCGCTGAGGCGGTAGTGCGTTCGGGACGTGAGGCGACTTACGCGTTTGGAAAGGATACCGGACGTTACTGGGATGCCGGAGCGTCAAACGTACACTGGCTAATTGCAACGGATGATCAGGTCGAGGCTGGTATCAAACAAGCACTGTCGCGTGTGAAGGCTGAAGGAGTATTTATCGAAGGAAATAGTTTTGCGCGTTTTGTTGATGTCGATTTCTTCGTGATGGTGCGGCGCGCTGATGAAACGAAGATCAAGAAGTCTGCTAGACAAGCGCTTGAAACCGCGGATGCAATTTACGTGTCTGATGAAAACGATCTGGCCTCGTTGATTAGCAACGTGAGAGCTGTTGTTAAGAAGGGCGTGAGTAGTGCAGTCGCTTGATGAGATTTTGCAGCAGTGTGAGCGTCTGCATGGCCACATGTGCGCGGGACAGTTACTCGGCGCGCGTATGGCGTTGCTGGGGTGCCGTCTTGTTGGACTCGAGGATCCGCGCGGGGCTGATCGCAGGAAAGCGATCGTTTGGGTAGAGATCGATCGTTGCATGGCTGATGCGGTAAGCGCAGTGACTGGCGTGCGCTTGGGAAAACGCTCTTTGAAGTATGTTGATTACGGCAAGGTGGCTGCAACATTTCTGAATGCTGAGACGAACAAAGCAGTGCGCGTGGTGGCGTTGGAGAGTTCGCGAGCGCTGGCTGATGAGCGCTACTCGTCGATTTCGGACAAACGAGACCGACAGTTTCGTGCCTATTCAGAGGCAACTGATGAGGATCTGTTTAAGGTTGAATTTGTAGCGGTGGAATTGAATGAGATGGATGTTCCGGGAAGTCCGCGTTCACGTGTGATCTGTGCCGTCTGTAGTGAAGGAGTGAACGACGGACGTGAGGTTTTACGAGCTGACGGCAGCGTAGTTTGTCGGGGCTGTGAAGGTGAAACTTACTACAAAAAATTAGACAACCCGAGAGTCTAAAACGCATCTAATTCCCCGCCTTCAGAACAAGGTCCTCACGACGCGTTGAAAATAAACATCGTGCGGTTGAAGTCGGGTATTGACAACAAGTTTTTTGTCCCTATAATGCCGCTTCCTCTTCACGAGGGGCCGTTAGGGCCAAGCTTGCTTGACAGAGTCGGGGTCGTTGGTTAATATCCCCGTTTGCTTGGGGCGAGTTTGAGTCGTCTGTAAGGCAATCCAAATACAATTTGGACTCGATGTTTGAAAACTAGATAGAGCGTGTCCGTCTCAAGACCTTTGAGAGTCAAAACGCGAACGATAAAGTTCGCGTCTAAAACTCGCAAGAGTCATTATCGAGACTTAAGTAAATACCAGTAACGATAATGTTGCTAGAGAACAAACTTATAACGAGAGTTTGATCCTGGCTCAGAATCAACGCTGGCGGCGTGCCTCAGACATGCAAGTCGAACGCGAAAGTCCCCTTCGGGGGACAAGTAGAGTGGCGCACGGGTGAGTAACACGTAGGTAATCTACCTTTGGATTGGGAATAACAACCGGAAACGGTTGCTAATACCGAATAATGCAGCGGCACCTAATGGTGACAGTTGTTAAAGCGGGGGATCGCAAGACCT
>DASZDV010000093.1:0-12087 GCA_035941575.1 Pyrinomonadaceae bacterium | reverse complement strand
GGCCCTCGTGCTGGGCATCTTCCATTACCGTCCGGCGCCCTTCTGTTTGCTGGACGAAGTCGACGCGCCGCTTGACGAAGCGAACGTAGGACGCTTTACTGATAAGGTCGTCCAGTTGTCCGCGAACACGCGGTTCATCGTGATCACGCATAATAAGCGGACCATGGAGATGGCACGAGCGCTCTATGGTGTGACCATGGAGGAGGCAGGCGTATCGAAGTTAGTCTCGGTGAAGTTTGAGTGAACAAGAGTAAGTTAATTAAGCAATGGCTCCCCGCCGCGCTGATAGTTCTAAGCGCGGCGATTTCCATTTGCGCCCAGGAACAGCCGGAAACCAAACATAACGCGCGCCCAAACCAGGCGACGCCGTCAGCCGCGCCGGTCGCTAACAACAGTTCTGATCCAGTCAAATACACCTACGAGTTCACCCAACCCAAGTTTTACGTCAAACACATCGTGCTCGAACACGACGCGAACGGACGTGGCACCGTAACTTTCGAGCGTTTGAATGAAGACGCGTCGGTCGTCGAGCCGTTGGAACTTTCGCCGGCCGCGCTGGCGCGCATCAATGCGTCGTGGCAGGCGTTGCAGTTTCTTAGTTCAAAAACGGATTATCAATCCAGTAAACAGTTTCCACATCTCGGCACGATGCGCATCGGTGTGCAGCGTGGCGACAGCAAGCGTGTTGCAGAGTTCAATTGGACCAACAACAACGATGCGTCCACGCTCGTCACCGAGTATCGCAAAGCGGCGGACCAGGCGATCTTATTGTTCGACATTTCGATCGCGCGCCAGAACCAACCTTTGAATGCGCCGAAATTGATGGAAGTGATGGAGTCACTGCTCAATCGCAACGGACTCTCTGATCCGCAACAATTGCTTCCGCTACTCAAGGACCTCAGCACCGACGAACACGTCCCGCTAATTGCCCGCAACCACGCGCTCCGGCTCATCAAAAAGATCCAGAAGTGAGTGCGAACGCCAAGGAGCAACTGATTCTGGAAATTTGGGCGGAGACAGGGAAAGACTCCGCGGGCGCCGCAGAGCTCGATCTAATTCAGCAAAAACTAATTGAGCGCTTAGGAGTTCAGGGCAGTGAGAGTCCGGCGTCGATTGCTCGAACGCTGGCCGATCAAGGTGTTCATCTTCGGCACCCGGAAGTCCTCGAAGCCGACGTGCGTTGGCGCGAGCGTGAGGTTCTTACGGTTTTTACTTCCGATGAATTGAACTTCGCAACAATCGAAGCGGCCAGCTCGTGGATCGAAAAACTGAATGGTTTGCCACCCTCACCCGGATTGCGCGGGGTTGTCCTGCAAATCAAGACCGAACTGTCGTCGGTTGCGACCAGCAGGCAAGTGCCGTCCAACGAGCGTGAAGTGGCGAATGAAGTGGCTCAGTGGTTGACGGTCTGGCTGCAAAACCCGGCCATTTTCGCAGACTGGCTCGCTTTGCGTCGCGAAGTCTTGGCCACAAAAGGCACAAGAAGCACTTAAACCGGTAACAGGATCCAGCCCTCAACCTCTTTTTTGTCTCTTGTGCATTTTTGTGGCTAAACATCTGGAACTTTCCTCGCCGTCGGCACGAATACCAGTGACTACCGGGCCAAGTTGGGGCGGCCCAAGTTGAGGAATGACCCACAAGAACGATCTCAGCGACGATCAGTTACTACGTCTGATGCTAGCCGGAGACGAAGACGCGCTGGCGCAGCTTTATCGCCGCCGTCAAGCCTCGGTGTACCGGTTTGCGCTCCAGATGAGCGGGTCAACGTGCATTGCTGAGGACGTTACGCAGGAGGTCTTTTTGTTCCTCATGCGCGAAGGTCGGCTTTTCGATCCCGCGCGTGGATCGGTCGCCGCGTTTCTGCTGGGCGTCGCACGCAATCACGTGTTGCGCCGGCTTCGTGTCGAACATCTACTTTCGCCGTTGGCGGACGATCATGACGAGGACGGCACGGTGTTACAGGCTGGCACGGACTTGGGCGTCCTCGACGATTTGACGCGTGCTGAGACGATTGAAACCGTGCGTCGAGCGGTGCTGAGTTTGCCACCGAAGTATCGTGAAGTGGTGGTGCTTTGCGAGTTGCAGGATGTTAGTTACGTTGAGACAGCCGAGATTCTCGGTTGCGCCGTTGGCACTGTGCGGTCGCGCCTGCACCGGGCGCGCGCGCTGTTGCTGGCCAAACTTCGCCCGGCTGAAAGTGCAGCGGATGCGAATTCAGCAAGTGTGAAGTCAGCGAGGTGTTTCGCATGAACTGTCAGAGATTCGAGAATGTTGTTAGTGAACTGGCGCGCGGTCAGATGATGGAAGCCGACGTGAGGGCGGAAGCATTGGCCCATAGCGACGAGTGCGAACACTGCCTCGCGCGACTGCGCGACGAAGAGACGCTCACGCGCGGTTTGCGGTTATTGGCGGCGGACGTGGAGTCCATGAACGCTCCGGCTGAGCTCGAGAGTAAGTTACTAGACGCGTTCCGTGGTCGATCAGTTGTAGTTCCAGTTACCACCACGCCATCGAGGTCGCGTTATTGGTTGGTCGCTGTCGCGGCAATGTTGTTGGTGGTGATGAGTGCACTTGCGATGTGGTGGCGATCCGAAACTTCGCAGCAGCGAATTGCTGAAAAAGCGCCGGCGCCGAAAGCGGTTGAAAAGCCGAGTCGTCTAACTGAAACTCCGCCGAAGGAAGTGGAATTCCATGCGGGCGGCGACGACGTCGTCAAACCAAAAGCTCCGAAGCCGGTTCGTCGCAACTCCGTGCGTCACCGAGCTTCGGAAACACAGATGGCTAACCATGTGACGAACGAAATCGCAACCGACTTCATGCCGCTCGGTGACATGAGTCCGGCGAGTCTTCAGGACGGCGGACAAATCGTGCGAGTGAAGTTGCGGCGCTCTGCGTTGATAAGGTTCGGTTTTCCCGTGAACATGGATCGTTATAACGAAAACGTCAAAGCAGATGTCTTAGTAGGGGTCGATGGATTGGCCCGCGCGATACGTTTTGTTCAATGAAAGGAAAGAAGAGATGAAACGAGTACCTGGGATTTTCATTGTCGCTGCTTTGTGGGTAGCAGCGTTTGCGTCGGTAGCGTTTGCGCAACAGACGGCGCCTGAGGCCGGTGTTGTGATCAGGCAGGAGAGAGTCTTTCAGGGACCGGACGGCGCGCCGCCACTACCGCCGAGAGCTGATTTCATCTTCATCGCTTCGGAAAGCTTTAGCGGTAAGGTTGTCAAAGGCGCCCCGTATTCAGCGGATTCTGTGACCGAAACGGTGCAGACCCTCGCCGACGGCAATCGCATCGTCAACAAGATCACGAGCCGTGTCTTTCGTGACAGCGAGGGACGTATGCGACGCGAACAGACGTTGAAAGGCTTGGGCATGGTCGGCACAGGCGAAGAACCGTTGCAAATGGTCTTCATTAGCGATCCAGTGGCAGGCATTAGCTATTCGCTCGATACACGCACGCACGTTGCGCACAAGAGCATGCCGTTCAAGTTTGAAATGGGCACCAGAGCCGGCACGCCTGCGGAAGGCCAACGGTTTGAGTTCAAGACTGGACCAGGCACGGCGACAAGTGCGAATGTGATCGTTTCGGCGCCCGTTGGCACCGGAGTACCAATGGGAAATCTTCCGATAGCGCCGCCAACCGCGGGCTTTACTCTGCGTTCGGAAGGCGCCGCCAGCTACGTTTTTCAGACGCGCAACGGTCCGAACGCTAACGAAGTCAAGGAACAGCTCGGCAAACAGATAATCGAAGGAGTCGAAGCGGAAGGCACCCGCACTACCGTAACCATACCGGCCGGCGAAATCGGCAATGAACGCCCGATCGAGATAGTCAGCGAGCGTTGGTATTCCCCTGAACTTCAATTGCTCATCATGACGCGTCACAGTGATCCGCGTTCGGGTGAAACGACTTACAAGTTGATGAACATCAATCGCGCAGAACCCGCGAAATCGCTGTTTGAAGTGCCGCCTGGTTTCACTGTTAAGGAGATGCAGTTTGGAGCGCCAAGCAGCGCTCCGCTGCCGCGCGTGAAGAAGCTTGTGAATCCGGTGTAACCCGTGATGAGAGCGGTTACTCCGCGGACGAAAGGCCACTCGGGGCTAAAGCGAGTGGCCTTTTACACTTCTGAGTCAAGATCTGTGTCCATCGTGGCTGAAAACTATTCTTCCTCTTCACCGCCGCGAATGCGACCCTCTGCTTTCGATTGCTCAACGATCTTCTGGGCCAACTGACCCGGCACTGGATCGTAATGCGAAAACTGCATGTGGAAAGTCCCTCGTGCAGCGGTAATCGAGTTCAAGATCGACTGGTAGTTCAGCATCTCAGCCATCGGCACTTGAGCCTTGATCACTTGTTGCTTGCCGCTCATCTCCATTCCCTGCACGCGCCCACGACGTGAATTCAGATCGCCCATGATGTCGCCGCTGTACTCCTGCGGCGCCGCGATCTCCACATCCATAACGGGTTCAAGTAGCGAAGGCTTGACCTTTTCCATTGCTGAGCGAAACGCTTTGCGTCCGGCCGCACGGAAAGAGTGTTCGTCCGAATCAACCGGATGATATGAACCGTCGACCAACTGCACCTTGAAATCCACGAGCGGATAACCGGCGATCGCACCTGACTTTGCTGCTTCGATAATGCCTTTTTCAATTGCCGGTCGAAACTGTTGCGGCACCGAGCCGCCGAAGATCTTATCTTCGAAAATGAACCCACCACCGCGTGGTAACGGTTCGAACACGCACTTGCAATCGCCAAACTGTCCACGGCCGCCGGTCTGTTTCTTGTGGCGTCCCTGAACTTCGGCGCGTTGCGTGATCGTCTCTTTGTAGGGAACTTTAGGCGGATGCAGCGTAACTTCCACGCCGTAGCGCTTCTTCAGTTTCTCCACCACGGTTTCGACGTGCAACTGTCCCGAACCTGACAACAAAAACTCTTTCGTCTGCGCGTCGCGGCTGAAGTGCAGCGCCGGATCTTCTTCGAGAATACGATGCAGGGCCGTACTGATCTTCTCTTCGTCCTGGCGTGACTTCGGTTCGATAGCAAACGCGATCGCTGCTTCCGGATACTCGACAGGGTCGTAAACGATCTGCGCCTGCTTGTCGGAGAGCGTGTCGCCGGTTTGCGTTTCTTTCAACTTCACGCACGCGACGATGTCTCCGGCGTGCGCTTCACTGACCTTATCGAGCTGTTTCCCCTGCATTGCGTGAAGCGCACCGAGTCGCTCGGAGATTCCTCTGGTCGAATTGAGCGCGTTGGCGTCCGTTTGCAAGTGACCGCTGACGATCTTGAACACGTTGATACGTCCGGCAAACGGGTCCGCAATCGTGCGGAAGCAGTAAGCCGAGAATGGTTCGCTATCGCTGTATTTACGTGCGAGGCGTTCGGAGTCCGCACCACCGTCGACGGGACGGCCCCACTCAGCTTCGTGATGCGCTGGGTCGGGAGCGTAGTCAACGAGACCATTGAGCAACGCGCGCAGGCCAACTTGCGAAATACTCGACACGGCGAAGACCGGACAGAGTTTGCTTTGCGCGATGGCGTTGTTGATGTTCGGCAGTATGTCTTCTTCGTCAAGCGTGCCTTGTTCGAAATACTTCTCCATCAACTGATCGTTTGACTCGGCAACCAGCTCAACCAATCTTTCGCGTGTCTTATCGACGATATCGCGGCCCTCGCTCGGAATGTCGATCTCTTTAGCCTGGCCGTCCGAGCCAAGCTCGTACGCTTTCATGTGGACCACGTCCACTACGCCACGAAAGTCTTTTTCTTTTCCGATTGGCAAAGTAAATGGAATGATTGCCCTGCTGAAGGTTTTTTGTGCGGTTTTCAACGCCTCGCCAAAATCTGCATGTTCCTTGTCGAGTTTATTGATCACCATGACGCGTGGGACCATGAACTCGTTCGCGTAGGCCCATGTTTTTTCCGTCTGCACTTCCACTCCTTTGACTCCGTCAACAACGACGATTGCGCAGTCGGCGACGCGCAGCGCCGGCCGCGCATGGGCGATAAAAGCAGCGTATCCGGGCGTGTCTATGAAATTGAGTTTAGTATCGCGATGATCGAGATGAGCTAGTGCGGTATTAAGTGTGATTTTACGAGCGATGGAATCTTCTTCGTAATCGGTGACTGTGGTGCCTTCGTCTACCTTTCCCCAGCGTGGTGTGGCTCCGGCGACGTAGAGAAGCGAGCTGATCAACTGCGTCTTCCCTGCGTCGCCGTGTCCAATGACAGCGAGATTTCTGATGGCCTCAGTCGGATAGACTTTCATGTTTTTTTGTCCCTTTCGACGTGGAAGTTTTGTGTCGAAGGATACCTATCCGCATTGGTTAAAGGCAAGTTGACCTGCAGCCATCCTTATGGCCGTCGGTCGCATCACAAACAGCGGAACAGGAGAAGATAAAAGTCATGTATTACCGGAAGTTAACGGTCGTGGTGGCAGCACTCGTGATGGCGCTTTCAGCCGTTTGGGTTGCGTCTGCCGCGCCGAAAGTTGATGACGAAAATAACCAGCGCAGGTTGCAAACAATCGAGCCTTTGAACCTGGCGATTTTGATTCAGGACGACGTCGTAGCGCAGGTAGGCAATGAGCTTGGTGTTACGCGTGATTTCATTCGTTCTTTGCCGCAAGGTTCACAGGTGATGGTTGCCTACATCACCGCGAATTCGCTGCAAGTGAGACAGCCGTTTACCACTGACCTGGAGAAAGCAGCGCGATCGTTGCGCATTCCGACAGCGAGCACTGCGAGTTCGCCGTTTAATCCGTACCTTCAAGTCATAGATGCATTACGTAAGTTTGACAGCGAGGGAAACAACGCCAATGCGCTGTTGCTGATTTCAGATGGCCTCGACACTTCGCGCGGTTTTGATTCGACCGCCGCGGGCCATACGGTTGATATCGAACGGTCGATTAAAGAAGCGAACAAACGGCATGTGTCCGTGTTCAGTTTCTACGCTCCGTCAGTAGGTTTGACGAGCCACAGCCGTCTTGCAGCAAGCTATGGACAGAGTTCGCTGAACCGCGTATCGAACGAGACTGGAGGAAGAGCATTCTTCCAGGGAACGACAGGGTTCGTAACATTCGATTCTTACTTTGCGCGGTTGCGCGAGACGTTGAACCGGCAGTACGCCCGGGCACGATAAGCTCGCACACACCAAGTTGCGGAATAGGTCCTATAGGCAATATAGGACCTATTTTTATTTGCTGCTTGAAAAGCGACGGTGATAAATTAGCGCCCGCCGAGTGACCACGTGCGCGAATACTGTCTCATTGTCGAAGGCGCATACCTGTCTGAATCTGAGGCCGAGCATGCTCTGCGCGACCCGTTCATCGAAGATTGGGTTGAGCAAACGGGCCGCTTCCGCATTCACAACATGGACGAGATCCAAATCACGCCCGGCGTGACCCTCGGATTGCTCGGTGTCGTCATGTTGGACGAACGCGTGTTTGAAATCGCCAGTACCGATCCCGATCATCCTCTCACCGAACATACAGCGAAGGGCGTGGCGGAGGCGCTTCGCCGCCAGGACATGTTCGACGAAGTCCGAACTGAGCCACGTGAAGAATAGCGAGATCCAGTCGTTTCTTGACGGGCGCGTAGTAGTTGTCGTTGGTGACATCACTCGCGAGGAAGTCACGGCGATCGTAAACGCCGCTAACTCGTCGCTACTCGGCGGCGGCGGTGTTGATGGTGCGATCCATCGAGCGGGTGGACCACAGATCTACAACGCTTGCAAAGAAATTCGGCAAAGGCGCTATCCGCATGGTCTGCCTACCGGCGAAGCCATCATTACAACCGGCGGAAACCTCTTTGCGAAATATGTAATTCACACTGTTGGGCCAATCTATGGCCAGGACCCGGAACACGAATCGCAGTTGTTGGCCGGTTGTTACACAAATTCTCTGAAGCTCGCGCGCGAATACTCCATTTCCTCAGTTGCTTTTCCGTCGATCTCCACAGGCGCTTACGGCTATCCCAAGTCTGCCGCCGCTGCCATTTCTTCACGTGCAGTCAAAGAATCGCTAAGCGCTGCTCCAATGATCGAGCAAGTGCGCCTGGTCTTTTTTCACGACGCGGATGCGCGCACGTTTCTGGAACGCCAGGAATTCGAGTAGACTCTTCGGCTTTTGTGATTAGGTCACGCTGTTGAGGCGAAGAGCAGAACGGATGATTGAAACGACTGAAATGGAAAAACGTGCGGCGCAGCAAAACAGATTGCCTGCGCCACTTACACCACTGGAGCGATTGGCATGGAACTATTGGTGGAGTTGGGCGCCCGACGGCGCCGCAGTTTTTCGCGATCTCGATCCTGAGATTTGGGAAGCCTGTGAACAGAATCCGCGACAACTACTCGCGAAGACGTCTGCTTTTCGTTTGGCCGAAGCGGCTGCGGACCCTGTTTATCTCGAGCGCGTGCGACGCCTTGATGAAAAGTTTGAATCGTACATGGCTTCCGGCGTCGGTTGGACCATCGACAACCCGAAGATAACGCCGGAACATCCGGTCGCTTATTTCTGCGCCGAGTTTGGTGTCCACAACTCGTTGCCGCTCTATTCAGGCGGCCTCGGCATACTCGCAGGTGATCATCTCAAGTCAGCAAGCGATCTGCGTTTGCCGCTCGTTGCGGTCGGGCTGCTCTATCGCTACGGATATTTTCGTCAACGCCTCCGCAACGACGGTTGGCAGGAGGAACACTACGGCGAGACATTTCCTAACGACCTGCCGATCACACTCATAAAGGACGCCGACGGTTCGCCGTTGCGAATCGAAGTGTCGATTCGCGAACGCCACGTGTTGGCCCAGGTGTGGCGCGCGGATGTGGGAACAGTTCAACTCTATCTGTTGGACACAAACATTCCCGAGAACGTGGAGACAGATCGCTGGGTCACGGGCCATCTGTACGGCGGCGATCGCGAAACACGCATCGTGCAGGAGATGTTGTTGGGAATCGGCGGTGTTCGGTTGCTGCGAAAGTTGGAAATCACACCGCATGTTTATCATCTGAACGAAGGTCACTCCGCATTTCTAACCCTCGAACTCGCACGTGAAGTTATTCAGAAACACCGTGTGACGATGGCAGACGCAACTGCCGTCGTGCGACAGCAATGCGTGTTCACGACGCACACGCCGGTTGCAGCAGGGAACGACGAGTTTGATTCCGCATTGGTGCTCCGCGCGTTTGACGCTGCCTACCTGAAAGAGCTTGGTCTGAATGAGGACGAGTTTCTTGGCCTCGGCCGCGTTGATGCGAACGACACGAATGAACGTTATGGACTAACGCCGCTCGCGATTCGCATGTGCCGCTCGACAAATGGTGTGAGTCTCAAACACGGTGAAGTATCGCGCGCGCTGTGGCAGAAACTCTGGCCCGAGAAGAAGCTCGAAGAGATTCCGATCACGCACGTGACTAATGGCGTGCATGCTCCGACGTGGATCTCGTCTCTGTTGCGTTATCTGTTCGAGAAATACATTGGTTTCGATTGGGAAAAGAAGTTGCGCGACGCGGATGCGTGGAACGAGGCCGTGTCTCACATCTCGGACGAAGAGTTCTGGGTTGCACATTCGATGTTGAAACAGCGTCTCGTCGCGTTCGTTCGTCATCGCACGTCAGAGGCGCGTCTCGCTGCCGGTGAAAAACCTGATTACATCGAGGCTGCGAAAACGATGTTGGATCCCGACTGTTTGACGATCGGGTTTGCACGACGTGTCGCGGGTTATAAACGCTGGAACTTGTTACTGTCGGACCAGCAGCGCTTGTTGCGGCTGATCAATAACGAAGAGCGGCCGGTGCAGTTTGTGTTTGCGGGCAAGGCGCATCCGCAGGACGAAGGTTCAAAACTAGTGCTACAACAGTTGGCGCTGTGGAAGTACGACGTGGCCGTCAGACAACGGGCGGTGTTTTTAGAGGATTACGATCAGGAGATCGCACGTCAATTGGTTCAGTCGGTTGACGTCTGGCTCAACGTGCCGCGTCGCCCACTCGAAGCTTCAGGCACGAGCGGTGAAAAGGTGTCGATGAACGGCGGTCTTAACCTGTCGATCCTTGACGGTTGGTGGCTCGAAGGCTACGACGGCAGCAATGGTTTTGCGATTGGTAGTGATAGTGAAACTAGCGACGTCGCAGCAATCGATGCGGCGGATGCGGAGTCGCTTTACCGAACACTGGAGCAGGACGTCGTGCCCCTCTTTTATACCCGCGACAACAAGGGAATTCCGCGTCAATGGATTGCGATGATGAAGCGCGCCATTCAAACTTTGGCTCCGAAGTACAACAGCAATCGCATGGTTGAAGAATACGTGCGCCGAATCTATTCGTAGGCGTTCCTTCCCGCCTCCAGTCCGCGCGTTTGCTTATGTTAGACTACTCCCTCCCGATGCCTCGGATGCGCCAGTTCCCGAATGAAATACTGCACCTCCTGCAAAGCAAAATATGATGACAGCGTGAGCTTCTGTACGATTGACGGGGAAGTACTGGAAGCAGATCCCGCGTCAATCGTAGACACTGTGCTCGACGGCCAATACCAGATGGAAGCGTTGTTGGGCAAAGGCGGGATGGGGGCCGTCTATCGCGCGCGCCACATACTGCTTGGCGATCGGGTGGCGATAAAAGTACTGCCGCCGGAGGTCAGAACAAACGCGGAATGGCTCCGCAGGTTCCGTCGCGAAGGCCAGGCGGCGCGCCGCTTTCGTCATCCGAACTCCGTCACGGTTTACGACCTTCGCACCGCGGCAGACGGCACGATTTACATGGTGATGGAGTACGTGGAAGGGCATACTCTCGACCACGAACTCAAGACGCGAGGACGATTCACTCCTCGAGATGCCATCGAAATCCTCACGCCAATCATGAGCGTTCTCGACACTGCCCATTCGATGGGCGTGGTGCATCGCGACTTGAAACCCGGAAACATCATGATTGGCAGCGCTTCCGAAAACGGCGTGCCCGTCGTCAAGTTGCTCGACCTCGGTATCGCCAAGATGCGGGAGATCGCTGGGGCTGACAACGGCGGCAACACGGCTTTGACAATGGCGGGCCAGGTTCTCGGCACTCCTTATTACATGTCGCCGGAACAATGGGGCGAGATCCCGCGCGACCAAAATCCTGAAATCGACGGACGCGCGGACATTTACAGTCTCGGGCTCGTGTTCTACGAGATGATTTCCGGTCGGCGCCCGTTTGCGAGCAAGACGCTGCACGAACTTAGGCGCGATCACGTCTCCACGAGTCCAAAACCGCTTTACCAGGCTGCGCCGGATGTGCCCCGAGGATTCAGCGAAGCGATCGAACGCGCCACTGCAAAAGACCGTGCGGATCGACAGTCGACGGCGGGTCAACTGGCAAACGAATTACGCGCGGGTCTCGCGACCGCGGTTCAACGAGACAGCAGCGCAGCTACGGGCGACCTTGCGGCGACGGTCACGCTCGACACAGAAGTTGATACCAAGTCGGACGTCAACGCGCCAACCGTAATCACGATCGACAGTGGACCAACTTCGGCGCCAACTCCCCGCGCGGAATCAACGAGCGCGCCTACGGTTGTTGAAAAACGAAAACCGGAACCGCCGAAACCGGTTGAATCCAGTATGCCTGCGGCGACCGTCGCGGAAAGCGCGATGGCGTCGAGCGTGACGGCGATCCCGAACGTTGCGCGGGCGGTACCCTCGCCGCCAGTCGCAGTGCCGAAAAAGAAGAGCAGCGCTGGATTGGTGATCGGGGCAGTTGCGTTAGTGGTTGTCGTCGCAATTGTTGGGGGTGCAAGTTTGTACCTCTGGAATCGTTCAAGAACGACGACAGCCGTGACCAATTCAGGAACAACAACAGCCGCAGTCGCGGCGCCGCGCGAGATTAGCCGTTACTGGCTCGAGCTCGCGCCTTCCCGTAAGGGTGCACAATCAACCCAAGAGGCAGGTTTGGCTCCAATCGCCTCCGGACGATCGCTCAAGTTTCATTTTGCATTCAGCGAGAGTGGTTTCGTTTACATCTTCGGTCCAGGCGCAAACAATCAACCGACTGCATTTCTCACTGCGAAACCTTTGCCGGAATCCGGCGTTACAACCAACCAGGTGACTGGCGGAGGCGATTTCAGTTTT